>PKCQ01000551.1 GCA_002862265.1 Planctomycetaceae bacterium
TTTCTTTTTCCTTCTTCTGTCTTTCCGCTGTTGCGAATTCTTCCGTGTCCTTGATCCGCTGCTC
This sequence comes from Planctomycetaceae bacterium, assembly GCA_002862265.1. Taxonomy (GTDB): domain Bacteria; phylum Planctomycetota; class Planctomycetia; order Pirellulales; family Pirellulaceae; genus Aureliella. Next base: position 65 of record PKCQ01000551.1, read on the forward strand.
CTCTTCGACTACCGAGCGTTCTACGGCGACGCGTTCGCGGATGACTTCCTGAATGTTCCGCTTCTCGACTTCGATTGCCTTTTCTTTCTCGACGTCAGCGACACCGACCACTCGCTCTCGCTCGGTCACCTCGAGCAGACGGTCACGCTCGACGCGTTCTTGCTCAACCGCATCGGTACGTTCCTTGTTGCGTTGCGCGACGAGAACCTGGCGACTCTTATTCTCCTCGGCGATGCCAAGTTCTTCATCGGTAGAGATTCTTGCCCGTTCCGCGTCAAGTCGCTGTTCTTCTTGAACTTTCTTTGCGGCCGCAGATTCACGTGCCTCTATCTCGCTGATCTCACGCTTCTGCTTCTCAGAGGCTTCGACACGTTGCCGCTCGAGTTCGAATATTGCCTCTGCAGCCTCGACGTCTTGCTTCTTGAGTGTCTTTTCGCGTTCTCGCGTGAAGTGGTTCTCTTTCACCTTTTCCGCGGCGGTCAGTTCCGTGATCTTCTTGATGCCCTCCGCGTCCAAGATATTGTTCGGGTTCAGCAATTCCAGTTTCGTTTGCTCCAGGAAGTCGATCGCAGCGTCATCCAGTCGGTAACCGTTTAAGTCGGTACCAATGATCTTCAGGATCTCGTCCTTGAACTGTTCCCGTTTGTCGTAAAGCTCTACGAACTCGAACTGTTTACCAACGGTCTTCAAAGCTTCAGAGAACTTGGCATCGAAGAGTTCTCTCATCGTTTCGACAGCACTGGCGCGCCGGCAACCGATCGATTGCGCAACCTCACGCATTTCTTCTTGTGTTTTGTCGATTCGAATGAAGAAGGCAACACGGATATCAGCGCGAATGTTATCTTTGCAGATCAGTCCTTCGGAGCCTTCTCTTGCGATCTCGAAGCTCTTCAGCGTGAGGTCCATCTTTTCCGCATGGTGAATCACCGGTGCTACGAAGATACCGTTTGCTGTAACGACCTTCATCCCACCCCATCCGGTACGGACGATCGCTTCATCTGGGCCAACCTTCTGGTAGAAGCGGCTCGCCAAGGAGAATGCGGCGATGATAAACAACAGCGCCACGGCAACGCCGATCCCCACCATGATCATGAAATCTGGCATTTGGCCGATAACGAATAGGGAGCTCATTCTGATTCCTCATTTTCTGAAGCAGTATTGCTCGAACCGGTGCCGGTCGAAGAGACAATATAAACGTGGTTTTTCGAGTCGTAGTGTGTAATCCAGACCCGCATTCCTTTGGCTAAGTGCGGGCCGTCCGTTCGGACATTGAGAAGTAAGGGCGAGCCCTCCGTTTTGTATCTTACTTGGCCAAATTCCGGAGTCGCCTCAAGTGAACTTATTTCGCACTCTTGGCCGACCAATGAGCGGCCATTCAATCTCTCGACTCTGAACAGAGGTTTCATCGGAGTCGTCACCAGTTTCGTAAGTGGCAAGGCGATGCCTAGATGCAGCGCAACGAGAAGTGTACTCCACTGCCACCCAGGCGATTCGATGAACGGCGACTCTACGAATCGCCATCCGACCGCGGAGGTCAACCACCACACAATGTTGAAGATGCAGATCCACATAAGGATCGGGATCTGCTTGAGGTTGAGCCATTTCATTGCTAAGACACCCAGGCTGTCGGCAGCTCGGTCAGCAACGCCGTGCCCACTGATATCCACGTTCATGTCTACGTCTAGATCTAGATCAACATCGACATCTCCCGGAAGGTCAAGATCCATCCCGCTTAAGATGGCCATTCCGCTCCAAGCAACCATGACCAACATCAAAATGGTTGCCGGGAGAACCGGGCCTTCAAAAAAACTCTGAAGCAACTCCATTTTTGAATCCTAGTGCGAAGAAGGGACTTTGGCCGCTGCTTAAAATTTTGATTGGAGTCATCCCCCCGCTAGCTGATAACGAAGGGTTCGAGAAACGTCGAACTCAATTTTGCCAACGTGGCGAGCTTCTGGTGTCTCTACTTTTGGCACGCAGAAACAGAGATTAAGGCGCAGAAATCCGATGCGCAGATCGGATTTGCCTTCCTCTCACTTGCGGCGGTACAAGTCTAATTGCTGTTGCCCTTAGATGTTCAGAAACCGCAGGATCACGGTTGGTTTTCTACGGATTCGCTTGTTTGCTCGCAGCGTTTGCGACAGAACACGAATCAGAGTGGTTGCAATAGAATAGAAGAAGTCGATTGTCTCAGCAGGCGGTGGGAGCCGGTTGAATCCCTTACTGGTTGCCGGATCTCACATTTACGTACGCGACATAAGCAAGGAAGACCAGCCAAAAGAAATAGAAACCACACAAGATCCAGAATGCTGTCTTATTTGGCTTTAGCAAGAATGCAAGAAACCCTGTAGTTGAATCAGGTCTAGTTGACGAATGGCCAGTATCCGAGGCAGCCTCTTCAACGCCTGCAGGGCGAATGGGCTGATTTGGAGTATTCTGTTTCGGTTTCGCTTTGCTCATTGGGGCAATCCGTCGCGGGCCGCTGCCGTTAGCTGTTCTAGAGAGTTTGGCGAGCGTGTGAGTGGTAAGTTGCTAGCCGGTTGTGAGGACCGGTGGATACGCCGAGCCGCTCCAGTAGCGGCGCGAACTAGCAAGAGTCCATGCAAAAAAAAATCAGCACTTCTCAAGAATCATCGCTGCCGGCGTTTGGGAAAACAGGCTCGAAGGCCGTGCTGAAGTCGTACACGTCGTCGAAGTGCTCGCGGCGATCTGAGTCCGACTTCTTCATGTGTTTGATGCGAATCAAGTTGTAGACGATTTCACCAAAGTCTCCAGTCGAATAGACGCCCCAGCTATTCAATACGAGTTTCGATAAGAAGCCGAATTGCTCAATTCCGTGCAGGCGAATTGCTTCACAAAGCTGTTGGCCGGAGATATGGTTTTCTCCTGCACCACCTTCTACCGGCATCTGCATGATTTCCTGCGCATACTGCAGCGCATCTCGAACGAACTGATACGCCTCGAATTCATACCGTTGGTCCTGTTCAAGCAATTCAACGATTGGATGGTTCTTCTCAGTCATCTAGTTTTTGTTAGTCTTGCTTTTCGTTTCTTTTCTTTGTCGGCCTGCGGGCAGACTTCTTTGTCTTCGGTACATCGCCAGTAGTTTCCCGATTCTTTGACTCGCGATCACCGGAGCTTTCGCGACTCTCGACGCTTTCAGGATCGCGTTTTCGACGTTTACTTCCCTTTATCACAGTCAGCACTTCGTTCGCGTGGATCATCACACGTCGACTGTCTTCCATTTGAATCAACAATTGTCTCGATAGCAATTCTTGACTCAAGATTCTGCCTCGCCCATCTGAAGTCACAACGTCTGCGCCCACTCTTGGCAGGGATTTGCGATGATCTTCGTAAGTATCATATTCGTAACGCAAGCAACACTTAAGCCGGCCACAGCGGCCTGAGATTTTGTTTGGATCGAGCGTGGCTTTCTGTAATTTTGCCATCTTCATAGAGACGGGCGGCATTTTTACCAAGTGCGTGTTGCAACATACGGGTTTGCCGCAATCACCATAGTCTGCAAGCAGCTTTGCTTCATCGCGAACGCCAATTTGCTTCATCTCGACGCGTGTTTGGAATTCAGCAGCTAGTCGCTTGACCAGTTCACGGAAGTCGACGCGATTTTCGGAGAGATAATACACGACCATTCGCTCGCCCCCGAAAACACGTTCGACTTCAACAAGGTCCATGGGCAAGTCGAGTTCTTTAATAATTTCGAAGCAGCGATCCGCCTCCGAGACGGTCTTTGCCAACAGGTGTGAGTATTCGTTCTCATCCTCGGGCGACATTTCGCGTTGTATGGAACCGCCTGGGCTCGATCCATCGCTTCCGCCCTCGCCGAAGCCTTGAGCCTCTGCAAGTTGTTTGGTGACACGGTCGTTTGCTTCACTAAGGACTTCGCCAACTTCAAGGCCTCGACCTGTCCTGGCGATCACGCGCATACCGCGAGAATATTCTTTGCGTGAGCCCATGACATGTAAAGTTCTCATCACGCCGCAACGTACAATATAGCTAGGCATAAGCCGTCCAATTTCGGGGAAGCCCGCTCCCAGGAAATGCACCAGCCAGGCTGGATCTTCTATCGCCTGTTCATCTCGTACCGAAAGCACAACTAGTCTAACTTTCGTAGCGGTCAAATCCTAGATGAGTAGACTGCGACATTGCCGAGCAAAGTAGGGGAGAGATGCAGCACGCCTCGAACCAATCGGCTGAATTGATTCATTAACGAATTGAAGTTTCTGCTCCAGTTTCATTGCGAAAGCGGAAATCAGTGCGGATTTGGCATGCGTGAAGAAGAGATTACGTTGCATCTAATCATGGAAGTTTACCGTAAAGCCGCGCGGGAACAGGCTTTGCATCGGCTTAGTGACGCAAAAAATCCTAGAATTAGTGGAGATCCAGGTGGGCACTATCGGAAGAGCGAACCTGGAATTTTGCGATTTGCAATCGCAGATTGGAATCCGCCATTTCCTTGTTGTGACCTCATTCATCGCAGTGAGTTGTTCAAGCTGCGTGCAGCCCCGAATTAAAACCGCGATACCATCTTGGGTCTTGGCGTTGCTGGGCTACCGTCTACGAATACATCGCTGATCGGCAAAACAGCTCGATAGGGAGATCGTCAATCGTGAGAAGGAGTGACGCGACAGGTTTGAAGAGTGCATTGTGCTCGCGAAGCCAAGGCAATGCGTCACTGGCTCGCTTTTGTAAAGACTGAATTTGGAATTCACGAGATGCTGCTGGCAGGAACGGAGATCCTGACCGTCACCGGCGAACCCGCGCCCGTATTTACTAACGAGAATGTTTCCGTTGTGACAACCGCGTCAGAAATCGTTTTGCTTTCCAGATCGCTATGAACATTAGCAATCACATTCGCAGCCGTCGCCCCAGGGAGAGAGGCAAGCCGAAATCCTTCTCGCGAAGCTTCCGATGATCGAATACTGTTTTATCAACGTTACTGGGGCATACGACGTTCCGACATGCTCTGTGATGGAAGAGCCATTTGCAGCCATTGCCCGATTTCACGCGAGGCGCGCAAGCCATCTTCAAATACCCGACTGTTGTGAATAAAGGCATGCAACATGCCTTCGTAACAACGAGCTTCAGTAGACACTCCGGCTTGAGTT
>PKCQ01000564.1 GCA_002862265.1 Planctomycetaceae bacterium
ACACAAGGAGCTCAAGATGAGTTTTTGGGTGGAGATGCATGCATATTGGGGCTACGCGCGCTTGTTTGTCATGGGCGTCCTGCGCGAGTACATTCTCCAGGTTGCGGCATTGTTATGGAGAGATGAGGCTGCACGTAAGTACCTGGCCAGGGAGCGCTGGCCTACTTGATTTTGGTCGCGAACGCCCAGGTCTGGCCTGCGTCGTATTACGCCAACTCGTCGACCCGAGGGGCACGGGTCGCGACCAGATCGCAACTGAGTTTGGAGGAGTGATCGACGGATTGGAACAGGTCGTTTCGGGAATTTCCCGCGGGCGACTACCCGAGGGCTATCCCATTCGCTCGGCCATTTTGCAGTTGATGACCAGCTATTTGGTGCGCGTTGCCTGCGGTGAGACTGGAGAGCGTCTGTGGCGGGGCGAACAAGAAATTCAGTTGCTTGCTCGAACTCTGCTTCTCGGCTCTACCAAGAGCTAAGGTTTTCCGACGTCAGTCAGATTCTGTGGGCGGATTGACGTGCAGCTCCATCTGCGGGAACGGAATGCCGATTCCGACTTCGTCCAATCGCAATTTGACTTCCTCAATCAAAGCCTCTTTGACCAGGAAGTAGTCTTCAGTATGGGCCCAGAATCGAATGGTCCAATCGACGGAACTGGCTCCAAGGTTCGACAGGACAATTTGGTATCCACGATCTTCGCGAGCAATCATAACATCGGCAAAGCTCTCTGCACATTCGGCCAGAATATTCCGCGTTGCATCTAAGCTGGCTGAATAGTCGACTCCGATCGAGATGTCGACGCGGCGCTCTGAGTGAAAGGTAATGTTTTCGATTGTCGCACTTGTGATGGCGCTGTTGGGAACAATCAATCGTCGATTGTCAGGCGTGTCAAAGCTTGTCGTGAACAGATCAATCGCGTTGACTTTGCCCGTGATGCCAGCTGTATTCACCAAATCACCCACTTGAAAGGGCCGGAAGACAAGCAACAAAATACCTGCTGCAAAGTTGCTGAGTGTACCTTGGAAGGCAAGGCCGATAGCAAAACCTGCGGCAGCTAGAACAGCTGCAAAACCTGCGACACCGACCCCAAGAGTCTGCAAGACGGCAAGCCCACAGATCATCATGACGGAATAGAACACCAGCTTGCCCGCAAACTTTCCGAGCGTTTCATCGATTCGTTGACAGATCGCTTTTGTTGTCCAACGAGAGAATAACTTGGCGACAAAATACGCGACTATCAGAACAGCGAGAGCACAGACTGCTGGGAACAGTACGTTCACCGCCAAGACCATACCGGCGTCGGTGACGTCGCCAGCCATCAGCTTCTCGTAGGACTCGGTAATCGTATCCGAGAAAGTCGGCTTCGCCGTGTCGATGGAACCAGATTCTAGGGAAGGTGCGGAAGCGGGATCGGTTGAAGTTGGCATCGGTCAATGACTTCGATCTAGCTGAGGAGGGACTCTTAGATTCACCTGCATCGGCCATCTTATTGAGCCGCATAGCGACAGCGGAGAGTACACTGTTAGGTGAGTTTGCGGATATGTCATTTCGCCATCGAAGGTGCGAATGACGCGGTCGCGCAATTTCAGACGATGGAAAATGGCGAGACGGAAATGCTAGTAAAGGAAATCCAAGCTGCAGTAGGAGAAGTTCTGAACGAAATGGTTCAGGATCGTGCCTTTGCAAGCTATCAAGGTCACTACAGCACGCAGCTTAAGGAGCAACTCGCCTACACGCTTTCTAGTGCGAATTGCGCTCTGTTCAGCAGTGGCAGCAGTGCTATGGAAGCTGTCTTGCGGGCCAGCGGAGTGGGGCCCGGTGACAAAGTACTGCTATCTGGGTATGACTATCCCGGAAACTTCTGGGCCATCGAACGATGTGGTGCCACTCCCGTTTTACTCGACACAGAACCTCAAAGTTGGAATCTGGACGCATCGAAACTGGAGGCTGCACTCGGCAAACTAGAAGCCGACGTTTCAGGGCAGGTGGCAGCCAAGGCTCTCATCGTTTCGCATCTGCATGGACAGCTTCAAGACGTTGCGGGTCTCAAGGCAATACTATGCGATCGATCCATTGCCTTGATAGAGGACTCTTGTCAAGCAATCGGTGCTCAAATTCCATCGCCTACCAATTCGCTCAAGCCGATGCCAGTTGGGGAATCTTCCGATGCTCTGGTAGTCAGTTTTGGTGGTGGCAAAGTCTTATCAGCTGGCCGAGGCGGAGCACTGCTGACTCGGTCAGATGCGCTTGCACAAAAAGCAAAGTTAGCCGCGGGGGCCGGCAGTGGCCCTTACGCAATGTCCGAACTGCAAGCTGCAACGGTGCTGGCTCAGCTACCGTTTTTGAAATGCATTGACGCGACCGCGCGCCAATTCTTTACTGAGGTGCAAGACGAGATTCGTTCGTTCAGTCATTTTTCCCCATCACAGCCGCTAATTGAAAGTCCAGTGGATTTGTCCGCCCGCGAGTCTCAAACCAGTATTTATCAAATGGGTTGGATCCGACAATCAAAAGAATCAGCGTTGAATGAAGTGGAGCCATCACCGATTCCCGGATTCAAAGTCGAACAGGATGGATTCAGCGGTGGTTCCGGCTTCTCGGGATTTCATCGCCGCAGCAAGCGACGATGTCTAACACCAATTCCGCTTCAGCAAGTCCCGCTCCTTGCTCGCGATACCATCGTCGTCCATCATGGAGTAGCGTTAGAGGGAAGAACGAGTCCGCAAGAAGTTGCGGAATCCATCTTTGCGATTTTGAAACGCAACTAGCTGTTCTTAGTAGCGGAGCCACGGCAGGCAATTTGGTTCAAAAGTTCATCGTGCTGCGCATCTGTTCGTATGTCGGCCACAACGGAGACAATAGCGCGTTGTTTTCTAGGGATGCTTTCCGCCTGTCGTCGCTCCGCGACTAGACAATCTGCGATGATCTTGAGAGTCCGCCTAGCGAATTGCCACTAGGCCAGGATCTCATCGACTCTCGTTTTCTCGCGATCTTCTGGGCCGAGACCAGATGGGCAGTCCATGGCGTCAAGCATGGTGTTGTAGACGTCGATCCCTTCGGCGTCTAGATCCGCAATCTGACCCGACTTGAATCTACCGGATGCACCGGTGACGGCGTGGAAGATACCGGAGAGCTCGCGTTTCACGTCATTGTGTCGGCCATCTCCCGATTCAGTGGAAACGGTGATCATGGAATTTTCCAGGATGGATTGACCGTTTGCTTCTTGAGTCTCGTCTAGCCGACCAAGGAAGTAAGCTACTTCGCGCATTTTCATATGGACGTGAGCCCGGAGCGCTTCGTTGTCTTTGTCGGGCTTAAATCGATGCCAGAATTCATGACTGCAACCGCCTGAACCTGATTTCTTCAACTGACGCTGGTCATCGAAGGTGAAGATCTTGCGTCCTCCGTACTCGTAATCACCGGTTAAACGAATGCGCTCACCGGCGGCCAGGAAGGTGATGGAGCCGAAGCGAGCTCGATCCATTTCGATGGCCAATGCATAGAGGTCCGCCATCAATCGCCATTCGTTAGTTAACTCATCCAAGGTAATGTCGATCCCTTCGCCGCCGGGATCTGCGACCCCACCGTGTAACAGCTTAGAAGCGGGAGGCGGAGGCGGCGCATCTGCTTGTAGTGCACTCATTTGATAAGCACGCTGCTCGAACTCCCGGACTCGATCGAGGTGATCCGTTACTTTTGCGCGGGAAGCTTTGCCCAGTTGAGATTTTGGACCAGTCATAAGCTTATATTGCTCTACAACCGAATCCAGCACACTCTTTCGAAGTCGTTTCTTGAGAAAATCCTCCTCACCATTGGCTCCTGTGGTGACAGAGCCAAAAACACGCTCGAATAAGTCACGCGGCTTCTCTTGCATCGTCGCCGCGACCGTTCCATCGCTTCGGTAGCTGTGAACGTAGCGACTAATTCGGCTCCGACGGAAAAAAGTACCTCCTATCAACGTAGGCACCATGCCTGGAGGCATTCCCTTCGGATGATGAGCATCACGAACGACCTGGTCAATTGACGGGCCGCCTGATTTGGCTTCCCCATCGGGTGGCTCCGCAGTGAATGCAGCGGCGGAGCCATCAAAGTGCGCGTTGATTCCGGATTCGTCGCAACGCACCTGATCGACTTTGCGCATGATCAGCAGTTTGTCACGGAGTGGCTTGAGCGGTTCCAGGACGCCGTCGTAGCCTTCGTCTTGCAAAGGTGCCGGAATTCCAAGTCCAAAGAATACGTTGAAGGCCCGAACGGGAACTTGCGCAGTGGCTGCCGAGGCGCTGGAAAGCATCATCTCTTCCAGCAGAGGCAGCCCGACTGTGACTGCACCCAGGCTAGCGAGTCCGTTGCGTAGAAGTGTGCGCCGGTGCAATTTTGGGTTTCGATCGTGGATAGCAGCCATGAGTTCCTGATCCTGTTCGATTTGGCTGGGTAGGGTGTTCGCTAGTGAAAGTTCAGAGGAAATGGGAACCCTCTCCGGGCCCGCGCGTGGCGGAGAGCCCGACTCTCACGACCAAAGAAAGCTTCGGTGCCCGGAACCTGCTGCGCAGGAGGGAGAGTATCAAAAGCTGGCAGCCACATAGTCCACACGTTTTTGTTTATTCTCTCGTCGTTTGGCTTAATTGTACCAGATCGCTTAACACGATCGCTTTCATCAAGTCTCGATAGCTGCCGCCAGCGGACAGAGCTATTTGATGTATTTTTTCGATATATGGAGCATCTGTAACTGTTAGTGGTCGACCCATGGCAAACTGGGTGAGCTTCCAAGTTAGGCTCTCCTGGACGCGCTTGTTCTGCGCTAGCAAATCCATCAACTTGGCGGCACTCTTGTAATCTAGTTTTGTCGCTGAGCCGGGTACTACGACATCGCCATCTTCACGCAAGGCGTTTCCATACTCGTCTTTTGCATGAAAACTCCCCAGTCCATCAAACCGTTCGAGTCCAAAGGCAAGTGGTTCGAATCGAGCGTGGCAGCCGCCGCATGCCTCGTTCTTGATCCGATCCGTTGCGATCATGCGCTGCGTCAATCCCGGCTCGGAAGGAACAGGTGTAGTGTCCACACAAGGAGGCGGATCTTTTACGACGCCACGTAGGAGATCGTGGAGCACGAATAGCCCACGTGTTACCATCGAGGCATCGTCTCCACCAATGGTGAGCACACTGCCTTGCGCTTCCATTACTTGGTCGCT
>PKCQ01000297.1 GCA_002862265.1 Planctomycetaceae bacterium
GCCCCAAGAACCACAGGAATCCGGACGCTTGCCATCCGGGAATCCTGGCTCCTGACATCCAGGACCCCGGACCCCTGACAACCAGGAATCCGGGCTTCTGACGTCCAGGTGTTCACCTGACATCGGCTCCAGATTCCTGACATCCAGGAATCTGGATGCCTCACCCACGGAAATTCAAACTCCTGGCACGCAGGAGTCCGGACTGGGCGAATCCAGATTCGGGCAAATCTCACCTCTCCCACGTGCCCGCGCGCTTACAGCTCACACACCAAACACTGCATGATACACTTGAATTGCATAAGAATAAGCCCTCTTTCCCAATCGAAGTTGAGGTGGCCAACCAAAGTGCTTGAAGTTGTGAGGAGCTTGCACAACAAGTTCTGCAACTGGGGCTCCGTCCTCGGCTTCGCTTACTTTCGTAATCAAGATGTCGCGTCTTGCAAGCTTCACAAAGTACAAGTCGTCGACAGCGTCCTGGGTTGCGACCGGGTGCCCGAGGTTGCCTTCGAAGTAATAAACGGTAACTGGCTTACCCGACTTTGCCTCAGCTGTTTTTAGCACAAACGTTTGCGTTGGACCACCTGGAAACGTGTAGCCAATCCATTTTCGGCTGTAACCAATTCCGCCACCATCAACACCTTGTAGAGCAGGAACTGGATAAGTATTCCATACTCCGGTTGGATCAGAGGTGGCGGAAACCGAGATATTGACTGGCTTCTTCTTCTCCTTGTCCCAAGGATTCCATAAGTCGAAACCAAAAACTTGGTTGTGGGCATCGTAAAAGAGCTTCGGATCGATCCCACCGTTGAAGCAGCGCTGCGATACGCCTTGTACGAACTCGCCAGTTTTTGTGTAGATGATCAATCCGTTATTGGTCGCGTGCAGAATGTGATTGCCGCCAATCGCGATTTGGGGGTCCACTTGTCGATTGCCATCATCAGATCCATCAAAGATCAGCACGCCATTTTCAGTGCGAGGATTTCCGCCCTGCTTTCGTTCGCCGCACGTTCCGTTCTTATTGAAAGATTCATTTTGGATTGGTTGGATAAGTTCTGTTCGAGCTGGACGTAACTCCTGGGCTTCAGCGACCGTCCTCGTTACTAGCGTCGCAACGAGAGCGAGCAAAAGTCCGGCACCCGGCCACGAAAAAGCATTTGAGAGTTGGTGCAGCTTATTTGGGAGCGACTGAATCATGATGCATACTGAAGAGAGTAATCTGGTTAGGGTCGAGTTGACACCTTAGCAGTTCCTCACAATCCATCAAGGAGCATATTGACCACATAAGATCCTGAGGCCGCTATTTCATTCTGTTGATCGTGTTGTGGCTGCGTTGAACGCCGGTCGCGGATCAGCCGCCACACCGAAAGTTCTTCAGCATCATTCTCTGATCGTAACACTCCGGCGCCCCACTCCGAAGCGTTCCCAGTTGATCTCAAATTCGGCTAACACACCCTCTATCGCACCTTGTCAGACTGGGCCTCGAAGTTGGTGGACTGCCACTATGCAAGCTCTAGCTGTCGCGCATTCGAAGGCACTACGATGTGACGTTTCAGATCGGAGTTATCAGTTTCTGAGCGGACGGAGCTAGCCGCGGGTCGGCGTTTTCTTTGTCTCATCCCAAAGCTGAAGGGTAACGTTCTCATAAAGATTTGATAGCAAGATTGGCTCTGCTCGGATTATCAACCTCATCCTGTTGGCTTGGCAGTAGAAAGACGATCGCACAAATGCACATAAGCGTTCCTGGGGCGAATAAACCTCTATTGCCTTTGTTGACTCCTTCGGAATTCCATCCCTTGGCTCCGCAATCCCGATCATGCACGCTGCTATATGCTCATACATTCCACTCGTCTCGGCCGCTTAATGCGCTCGTTGATTCTGCTGGCCTCAGCGTTTTCGGTTGCAGCCTTATTGGCAAGTAGTCACACGAGCAAGAAATTTCGCCCGCGTCTGCAAACCTAGGCGGTACCGATTGGCTGCGTCCTCGTCGCCAGCTTCTCCACCTTTGCCTAGCGCTTGAGAGCAAAGGTGGACTCCACTAACCAAGGCGAAAGTAGTGAAACCGAAATAGTCTGACCGAAAAGGCAATATGGCGTGCTACTTGCGGATTCGGTCGAAGCCATTGAAACAAGGTCAGACTATGTTGCTCGGCTAAGAGCAATTCTGTCCGCTGAATCGGCTATAATCGCATTTAGAATGCTTGCAATCTAGACCGCTCCAGCTGCATTGATTCAGAGTTATCGAAGTGAGTTGTCATGTTTCAATCTTTCTCAAAGCGATGCTTTTCTTCGTTGGCGATGCTTTGTACTTTCTTTCCGGCTGTCGCTCAAACGGATGAGCCGACGGTGGAGATGAAGCTGTGGCCAAAGACTCCACCAGGAATCATCACGGCTGAAGGACCTGAGAGAGATACTTCTGGTCCCAAGGGGCGGATGGTACAGGGGAGGCCGGTCATTCGTTTGGGCGATGTTTCCGAACCGATGCTAACCGTTTATTCCCCACCAGCAGAGAAGAACACGGGTGCAGCTGTCGTCGTCTGTCCAGGCGGTGGTTATCAAATCCTGGCCTACGATCTCGAAGGCACCGAGGTCTGCGAGTGGTTGAACTCAATCGGCGTCACAGGCGTGCTGTTGAAGTATCGCGTGCCGCGACCAAAGAGACCGAAGCCGGCCAAGGGCCAACGTCAAGCTCCACCGCTCGGCCCTTTGATGGATGCTCAGCGAGCATTGTCGCTAGTTCGCGCTAATGCAAAAGAATGGAATATCAATCCAGAACGCATTGGTGTACTTGGATTCTCGGCTGGTGGAAATCTGGCTGCTCGTCTGTCAACAAACTACACGAAGCGAACCTACGACGCGATCGATGATGCAGACGAGGTGAGATGTCGCCCTGATTTCTCCGTCTTGATTTACCCCGCTTATTTCTATCGACCGCAGGATGAATTGCTTTCGCCGGACTTGCCGGTCGACGAGAAGACGCCGCCTTCGTTCTTGGTGATGAGCTGGGATGACGGTGTTGGGCCAGAGAATATTCTCCGTATGGGTATCGCCTTGAAACGCAATAAAGTCCCAGCCGAAGTGCACCTATATCCCGCTGGTGGCCACGGCTACGGTCTTCGCCCTAGCGAACACGAGGTCACGACCTGGCCAGCCAGATGCGCCGCTTGGATGAAAGCCAATGGTTGGCTAGAAAAATAATTATTGTCTCTTGGCCTTGTTGTTCACTCCGAAACTCTCGATTCGCTATGCTAAGTATTGTTACCTCTCCTCGCCCTAGCCAATCTATCCTCGTGCTCTGCTGGCTGCACCTCTCATCCTTGCTGTTCATACAAGCTGCGTCTGCTTTTGAACGCCCCAATATCGTCTTTCTCTTTGCAGACGATCAGGCGACTTACTCAATGGGCTGTTACGGAACGCCCGGAGCCAAAACACCGAACCTAGATCAGTTGGCTCGTGAAGGCATGGTATTCGATCGCCACTACGATACGACGGCGATCTGCATGGCCAGTCGAGTCAACGTGATGACGGGGCTCTACGAGTACAAGGCCGGTTGCAACTTCGATAGCGGCAACTTGCTCGACTCACATTGGCAGAACAGCTATCCGATCCAGTTACGGAAAGCAGGATATCAAACCGCCTTCGCTGGCAAATTTGGCTTCACCATATGCGAGAAGCCTAATGGCAAAGGCAAGTTGCCTGAGTCCGACTTCGATAGCTGGGGAGGCGGGCCAGGGCAGACTTCGTATCAGACATCGAAGAACGCTTCTATGCGCAAGTATGCGAAGGAGTATCCGCATTCAACCTTATCTTATGGTGCATTCGGTCGGGATTTCATCAAAGACGCCGCCAAGAAAGACGCGCCATTTTGCCTTTCCATTTCATTCAAAGCGCCCCATCATCCAGTCCAACCGGATCCCAAATTTGACGATGTTTACAAGGGCGCCAAGTTCGTGAAACCAGCCAACTATGGCCGCGAACATGGTGAGCATTTTTCAAACCAAAGTCGTCAGGGCCGTCAGTATGAACGATTTCATTCGTGGAATTATGCTGACAAGTACGACGAAACAATGGCCTTGTACTACCAACAGATCTACGCCATCGATGTCGCGACCGGCATGATTCGCAAGGCAATTAAAGAGGCTGGAGTCAGCAAAAATACGGTTGTCATCTACAGCTCAGACAACGGTTTCCTCAATGGCTCGCACGGCTACGGTTCGAAAGTGCTTCCATACGAAGAAGCTACACGTGTGCCGCTCATCGTCTTTGATCCTCGGCATTCGAGTTCTGGAAAACAGCTACGCTGTGCTGCACTCACTGGCAATGTCGACATCGGTGCGACGATTTTTGACTTGGCAGAACTTGAGATGCCCGAGTCCATGGATGGTCGCAGCCTGATGAGACTCCTCGATGATCCTCAGAACGTAATTCATGACTACTTGCCGCTTGTCAATGTCTGGGGGCCAAACAAGGTGCATAGTTTTGCCGTCGTCACCAAACAAGGAAAGTATGTTTACTGGCCCTATGCAGGAGAAGGATTTGCAGAGACTGAGGAAGCCTACGACATGAAGAATGACAACTTAGAATTACATAACATGCTTGGCAAGCCGGAGTACCAGGCGCAGGTCGACGCTTTGAAGCGGACTTACTCCAAGGCTCTCAAACACTGGAAGAACGAAGGAGTGGATTATCACGGCTACAGTCGATTTGTCACCATCTTTGATCCCGGCAAACCGTGGAGTGAAAAAGAACGGCTCTATCGCAATAAGTAGTGACTGCTCGGGGAAATCTCAAAATCGGTACGAGTCACCCCACTGATAGTGAAGAGTATCCCGAGCAAATGAGGGTCTACCGACTCTCGTTTCTGGCAAAGGCGGTTGTTATCGCTGTCCCATTGGTAGAGATCATTGCTGTGCTATCTATGATCATTCCGTTCATTGCAGGTATGCCCAGCGGACTTGTGTGGCATATTCGCGGTTGAGGATGGGTTCCCATCCTCAATCGTGGCCGATCCATCAACTTGTTCCGAGAACCCATTCGAGCCTCCCAAGCATGCGGATTTGCCCAAGGAAAAGTCTCAATGATTTCCGACACCCCCGAAATCTGGAAAGGTGCCGGCGGGAGAAGACACTATCCACGTGTTTTCTACCATGGCTGCGATCGTTGCTTGTTTCATTGCCGCAATCGTA
>PKCQ01000417.1 GCA_002862265.1 Planctomycetaceae bacterium
AAAACAAGGTTGCGACTTTGATTTCCTCGCTGGCAGATCCCCTGGTCAAGATCCGGATATTTTCTAGACCGAGCTGACTACTCTGTAGCGAGCTCTGGGAAAACCGATTTGAGGTCCAGCTTGTCTTCCTGGAATTCTTGGTGCTCGAGCAACTTGGCAAACAACTGCTTGATGATCGGCTGCGATTCAGGCTCGTCAGCCAAATCTACCATCTCATCAGGATCAGCATTTAAGTTAAAAAGTCTCACCACCTCGGCTTCGGGGTAGACGATCAACTTGTAATCGTCCGTTCGCACGCAGCGTTGCACGGCGAGATAAGCACCGTAGATGGAATCATAACGACTCTTACCGCCCTTCATCAGCGGCAGCACGCTATTGAACTCGATGTGTTCAGGCTTTTCGATTCCGGCGAGTTCTATGCTGGTAGCCATCGCGTCTTGAAGATATATCGGCTCGGCGATCTTCTTGCCAGCTTCAACTCCTGGTCCAACAACCATGAACGGTACACGTAAGCTGTGATCGTACATATTTTGCTTGCCCATCAAACCATGATGACCGCAGGCCAAGCCGTGATCGGCTGTAAAGATTATCCAAGTGTTGTTGGCCAGCCCTGACAATTTTAGGTGATCGAGAACGCGAGCAATTTGATCATCCATGTGCGAGATGATCGCATAATATTCCTGACGATTTACCTTCACGCCGTGTTCCGTGCGTGGAAAGGTCGCGAGTTTCTCATCTCGCAGGGAGGTCCCCAATCGAATCTTATCTTTGTGTGGATACAGCGGCAAGAAGTTCTTGGGCGTCGAGATTTTGTCGAGCGGGTAACGGGCGACGTATTCTTTGGGACTCTGCCGAGGATCGTGTGGTGCGTTGAAAGCAACGTACATGAAGAACGGCTTGTCTTGTGCCTTGGCATCATCGATGAAGCCAATCGCATCGTCGCCAACAATCTCACTCCAGTGCTTTCCGCCTTGCCAAAAGCCACCAAACTTCGGGTCAGACGGGGACCAAGTATCCGTTCCATCAGCGAACGGGCGGTTGTAGCCTTCAGGTGTTTGAGCCGGCATTCCCGGTCGAATATTCTTAGCAACGTCAAAGGAAGCGTTCGCATCGGCCTTGCAATGCCATTTACCGGTGAAGTATGTCTTATAGCCGGCGCCCTTCATGTACTCGCTCCACCAACGCCCCGCTTTCTGCTCTTCTTTGCTCTTGGCGTGAAACTTGTTCGCACGCCAGACAAACCGACCACTGTTGAGCATCATCCGACTGGCTACGCATACGGCACCGCTCCACGAGCCCATGTTGAATGCATGCGTGAACGTGGTGCCTTCGCGAACCAGACGATCCAATGTGGGTGTTTGAATCTCCAAGTTACCAAGTTCATGGATCGTTTCGAAAGACTGGTCATCCGCAAAGATGAACAAGATGTTCGGCTTCCTGTTCTGTCCAAGGCACGTCGAGGCGAGGCAACAGAATAGGGCAAAGCTCAATAGGAATCGACGAAACGCGGGCATGTGATGAGCCTTCGAAACGGGTAAGGTCAGGTTGTTGGAGGTGGGCTTATTCTAGTCAGAAACGATTCTCTTGTGTGACACGGTTGTGACTGTCTTCCCCGTTTAGAAGCTTGCTTGAAGATCGCCGACCGCTCCGCGGTCGTGCGTTCCGCCGCCGCGATGGACAGAGCGCTGACTTCGCTGCGCCGCATCGCAGTATTGCCTTGGGCATCGCACGAACAACGAATGCAATGAGCGAGCAACAAATCAGGTAGCGGCCATTCCGGACAAATCCGGGAATCCGAACTGAAGAACCGGCGGCTAGCGCCAGCCCCCTTATAATCGAAATAACCGCGTCTAGACTCAATTAAGAAAACGAACAAGTCAGTGCCGCACGGGCTGCTCGAGGAAGGAATGGCAGGAGCAATTGCGACAACGGACTACTTTGAGCTGTCTACTTCCCCTGCTATTCCCACTCGATGGTGGCGGGAGGCTTGCTGCTGATGTCGTAACAGACGCGATTGACACCGCGAACTTCGTTGATAATGCGATTGCTGATCTTCGCAAGTAAATCGTATGGCAAGTGGCTCCAGTCTGCCGTCATGAAGTCGTCGGTGTTGACAGAGCGCACGGCGACCGCATTCTCGTAAGTACGAGCATCACCCATCACACCAACACTTTGCACCGGAAGCATCACAGCGAAGGCTTGGGACGTCTCGCGATAGAGTCCAGCCTCTTTTATTTCGCTGACCACGATATGGTCGGCTTCTCGCAACACATCGAGTTTTTCTTTCGTGACTTCACCCAAGCAGCGTACGGCAAGGCCTGGCCCAGGGAAGGGATGCCGCCATACAAGATGCTCTGGCAACCCCAGTTCGATTCCTAACTTACGGACCTCATCCTTAAACAGATCCCGTAGCGGCTCGACAAGCTCGAACCCGAGCTGTTCCGGCAGTCCACCGACGTTGTGGTGGAGCTTGATGGTCGCTGCGGGGCCATCGGGCGCGGCACCGCTTTCAATCACGTCGGGATATAAAGTGCCTTGAGCCAAATACTTTGCACCGGAAATCTTGGTCGCTTCTTGTTTGAAGCAAGCGATAAACAAGTTGCCGATACGTTTGCGTTTTTCTTGCGGCTCGGTAATACCTGACAAGCTATCTAAGAAGAGTCTTTCTGCCTGAACGACGTGAAGGTCGGCTTGGAAGTGATCTGTAAACTCGGAGATCACCGCCGCCTGCTCGTCTTTCCGAAGCAAGCCGTTATCAACGAGGATGCAGCTCAACTGAGGCCCAATGGCCTTGTAGAGCAGTGCTGCGGTAACGGCACTGTCGACACCACCGGACAGGCCGCAGATAACTCGGTCGTCGCCGATCTCTTCTCTCAATCGCTGAATTGTCTGCTCAGCAAAGTCAGACAAACGCCAACGCCCTTCGCACTCGCAAATGTTGTACAAAAAGTTGCGAAGAATCTCGCTACCTAGAGGAGTGTGAGTAACTTCAGGGTGGAACTGAAGCCCGAAGACAGGCAGGCTCTGATGTTGCACCGCCGCAAATGGACAAGTGCTGGTGGCGGCGAGTGCTTGAAACTCTTCGGAGACAGCATTCACCTGATCTCCGTGGCTCATCCAGACTTCAGTTTCTCCAGGCAGACCTGAAAGCAAACCTTCTGGCGAAGTAACTTGTAAAGCCGCGCGTCCGTACTCACGCGATTCGCAGTGGCCTACTTTGCCACCGAGTGCTTCGCAGGCAAGTTGCATTCCGTAGCAAATGCCTAGAATCGGCAAGCCGAGTTCAAAGAGTTTGGGATCGCACTTTGGGGCGCCATCCTCATAAACACTTGAGGGGCCACCAGAAAGGATAATTCCCGCTGGCTGCTTGGCTGCAATGGCTTCTGCCGGGAGATCGTGGCGAATGATTTCGCAGTAGACGTGTAGTTCTCGAACACGACGTGCGATGAGTTGAGCGTATTGCGATCCAAAATCGAGGACGAGAATCTTTTCTTGTCCCAAGTCTGACGCAGCAGAAGAATTGCTTGCCAGAGAAGCTGACGGGGAGGTTGTCACTTTTCTATCCTTCACTGATTCCGGGCCCAAGCCGCCAAACCGGACCAAAACCAAACCGCGGAGTATACGGGCGAACAAGTATTTAAGCCAGTACAGCCTGCGTTCCGATAAGAGATTATGTTCCGTCAAGGCCTATCGAATTTATTGTTTAGGCCTAGGATTCTGATGGATTTCCAACCAAACACGGAGAATGAAAATGTCGAAAGTCGACTGGAGCTATCATCGCCCTGGCTGAAAAACCTGCGGGAAAACGCAGGAGTTTCTTGCAGAGAACGAAATAGAACCCAAATCCGAAGTCAACGCCAAAAAAGAGACACATCAGCTTGAGAAAGCCAAAGAGCTTCTTGGAGCAGCGAACAAGCTGTTTGCGGCCAAAGGAAAGAAAGTCGTCGAAGTCGACTTGAAGAAGGAGACTCTTGAGGACGAGCAGATCAGGAAACTGATGTTAGGGCCGACCGGAAATCTCCGTGCCCCCACGCTCGTCAAAGGCAAGACCGTCATTGTCGGCTTTGAACAGGAGATGTATGAGAAGCTGTTTGGGTAACAAAGGCTGTCGTGATGGATCTGGCCAGAAATCCTGAATGAAGGATTTCTGGGGATCCGATTTCGAGTGACTGTTGGGACCGAACGTCTGGTGAATCCCACTACTTTGGCTTTTCTCCTGCCGATGGCGTGTTTCATTCTCTGTGTCGAATACTCCTCAGAAGACTCCTCCTTCTTCGAGACTGGGAACTGTCTCTTTCGCCATAGTCCCAAAATATCCGAAGGTGTTGACACGCTCGCAACAAATTTCTGTGTCGCGCATGCTAATCGTTTCTTGACTACCGCATCAAGCGCTTGTTTGTTTTGATTTGGTCGGATCTCTGGATTCGTGGTGGCAAGGGCAATATAACGATCGATGTGGCCTAGCCCTCTCAAGATCTTCTCATTTAAGTTGCGATTGCTGCTTTTTCTACGGAAAGTAGGAGATCCGAAGATACACTCATTCGTAAACAATCCTCATCTCTGCCGGCAGGTCCTCATAAGGAATCTTCGGATTTGCCTTCTTCAGTTCTAGGAAGAAGTTGCTCCAGAAACCACGTCCCCATCCAATGTGAATTCCTGGATGCCAGAAACTCCCGAAGGAGCCAGACTGCTTAGACTTCGGCATATGAGGATACGCCAAAATGACAAAGCCTTCATCGGAGGTATCGTAGATGCACCACAGTTTGGTGGCATTGTCAACAACCGACTCAAAACCGAGCTCTCTTGGAGGATTCTGTAATTCCATAACCTCCGAAAGGTGCCCTTTCTTAGCATCACCATTCGGCGGAATGAATCGCACTCGCGTCAAGTATCTGCCCGACGAAGCATCCCGTTTTGCATAAACCACGAATCGCCCGTAGCGTGGCTCCTGCTCGTCATATACAACTCGATACCCCGAATCCATCCACCATAATGCTATTGCAGCTATTGCGATCAAGCCGAGTAAGAACCTGAGTGAGAAACGGGTGACGGTGGTAGGCTTAGAGCTCAACGAGTGATCCTTAGCGAGCCTCACGTTGTATGGGGGAACTCATAATAACAAAAGTGCAAATTATAAAATTGCAAGTG
>PKCQ01000271.1 GCA_002862265.1 Planctomycetaceae bacterium
AGCTTAACCGCACACACCATGGGCAGGTGATTCTCGATGAGGCACGCGAGGCATATGCAGAAGAGATCGTTGTGGAGCTTCCCTCCAACACAATCGAAGACGTCGAATCCAATGTCGAGCGCACTTTAGGTTGGCTGCAAGGCTGGCTCCAGTCGATTCCTTTCATCCACCCTATTGAAGCGATTTTGGGCAAAGTCGGATGGTCGGACGAGACTCCCCGAAATTCACCGGAAAATGCAGTGGAAGTTACTGGGGCCATAACTGCCTCCAATTCGGTTCCCAACCATCCCTACAAGCCAGCCTTAGTTGCCCCGATCCAGGCCGAGATTCTCGACGATGCAAAGCCTCCCATCTGGCCATCCGTCGTGGCGGGGACTCTATTTGGCTTGGCCCACTGGGGTTATGGACTGAGCTTTATTCCGCTGATCGTAATGGGTATCTTCCTCGGGCTCCTATACCGCGCGACGCATTCCATTTGGCCCTGCATCATCGTTCACTTCATGCTGAACGCGACCGCCATGGGTGCCCTTGGAATCACGATCTACGTGAGATCAGTCACCGGCTAGCTCACATGTTGCCAACATCCGCGTTGCCGCATTCCGGCAAAAATGTTATGTAGTAGGGCACGTTCTCGTCGGGCATGAAGGCCCCAAATCTCGCGTCACAAGGAAGTGAGCATGGCGACCCTGCAAGAGCTAGCCGAATTGGTTGGCGGAACTTTGATCGGTGAACCGTCTACCGAAATCCAACAGGCTCTACCAATCCAAGACTGCAACGGCAGTTCAATCACCTTGATCGATTCCAAGAAGAACTTGGAGCGATTCGAATCCTCCTCCGCCGCCGCTGCAGTTGTCACGGAAGTCCTTGAGACCAGCCGACCGCAAATCCAAGTATCAGACTTGCACGAGGCGTTTCGAACCATAGTGCTGCACTTCCGAACGCCCTGCGCTACCGTTGCACACCAGATCATCTCCAGCGAAGCAAGAATTGCAGACAGCGCTAAACTCGGAGTCAACACCACTGTTGGCCCCGGTGCAGAAATCGGCGATGAAGTCACAATTGGCCCAAACTGCGTCATTCACCCCGGCGTTCACATCATGGCGCAGTGTGAAATCGGCGACGATTGCGAAATCTATCCGGGCTGTGTGCTCTACCCACAAACTCGCATTCACGACCGTGTCATTCTGCATGCCCAAGTCGTGCTTGGCAGCGACGGCTTCGGCTATTCGCAAAAAGATGGCAAACACATCAAATCGTCACAACTGGGCTGGGTCGAGATTCAAGATGATGTTGAAATCGGTGCAAACAGCTGTGTAGACCGAGGTGCGTATGGCCCGACTGTAATCGGCGAAGGCACCAAGTTGGACAACTTAGTTCAGATTGGCCACAACTGTCACATCGGCAAATACAATTTGCTCTGCGCCCAAGTTGGAATCGCAGGATCAACTAGCACAGGGGACTATGTTGTGATGGCAGGGCAAGCCGGTGTGACTGACCACGTACACATCGGCGACCAAGCAGTTATTGGTGCCCAGAGTGGCGTCGCGAGCAACCTGGACGGGAAGAAAATCTACTTTGGTAGCCCTGCAATTCGTCGCAAGGCAAAACTGAAGGAAGTTATCTTGGTCGGACGACTCGAGGAAACCAACCAAGAACTCAAACAGCTCCGGGCCAAAACGGAAGCACTGCAAAATCAAATTGCGGCGCTGCTTGGTGAGGATCTAGAGAACGCCGAGACCAAAGCAGCTTGAACCTGTGCCACAAACGTACCCTCTGGAACCCCTGAAAGAGCCAATCGGACTTATTGCCGGCTGGGGTAGCTTTCCGTTGGAGATCGCACAGCATCTGCATCGACAAGGCCGCGAGCTCTACGTTGTTGGACTACAAGATCTTGCAACACCCAAACTTGCGGACTTCGCTACGGGCTATCGCGAACTTGGCTTACTCAAGTTCGGTCAGCACTTTCGATTCTTGCGCTCTCATGGAGTTGGCAACGTATTGCTAGCGGGCAAAATCTTTAAAGACAAAATACTCTTCGGCGGTCGAGGCTGGATCAGATACCTACCTGACTGGACCTGTCTAAGGGTGCTTGGAGCCAGCTTCGTAACAAAACAGAAAGATGCAAGAGACGATACCGTTCTCAACGCAGTCGTTGGTGAATACGAAAGACAAGGCATGCCAGTTTTAACCATCACGGAAGTCACCCCACAATTGCTCTGCGATACAGGCAACTTGACCCAAGGGCGTGTCAGACGATCCGCTCGGCTCGATGCGGAATTCGGTTGGAAAATCGCGCGGCAGATGGGAGGCCTAGATGTCGGGCAAAGCATTACGGTAAAGGATCAAGTCGTGTTAGGCGTGGAAGCCATTGAAGGCACCGATGCACTGATTGATCGCACGGCCAAGCTATGCCCTCGTGGCGGATTTACCCTGATCAAAGTGGCAAAGCCGAACCAGGACATGCGTTTCGATGTTCCAACCGTCGGTCCCAGAACGGTCCAACGGATGAGCAGGGCAGGGGGCACTTCTATTATCGTGGAAGCCGGTCGAACCATCCTTGTTGAGCGGCAAACGACTCTCAAGCTCGCGAATCGCCTCGGTGTCCAGATCGTGGCGTTCGAGGACAACTTCGCTAGCATTGAAGCCGACGGGACCAACATTCTTTCAGCATCTGCGGAAAGTAAATCTATTAGCATTGCATGATTTGTAAGTGCAATAGACGACTCCGAGACAACTTTCTTCCCGCATTTTCCTGGCGGCGTTCAAGCTTGCTTTTAGCGATGTAAAACCTATTATTCCGCAGTTGAGCAAAGCGAATCGACCACACTCGCGCTCGAGCCTCCAAAACTGGTTATCCGCGCCCGAACAATCGCTATAGCCGGAATCTGCCTCGCCAGCCCGCATAGAAAATTCTCGCAATTGCTCAAGCAAGCAGTTCCACCTGTTGACGACGAGTGAGGCGCTGGCATCAAACATAGTATGGCAACGTAAAATCCTTGCACTCCTGCGGAGAAAGTTATGAAACCCAACCTTTACTTCAAGCCAATTTTAATCGGCTTGCTGCTTTGCTGCGGGTTTCCTCCGACGACAGCTCAGGCAGGCCCACTGATCGATTGGCTCTTCGGACGCCGACAGCAACCAGCAGCCTATCCAGTCGGGCAACCCGTTCCGCTCGGAAGCACTTACGCGGCGGGCTATAATCCTTACGGTGGCTATGCTGTACCAAGCTATAACTCCCAGCCAAGCTACACGACGAGTTATGGTGCATACTACGGTTCACAATTGCCCGTGATCGGACAGGCTGGAGCTGCCTATACAGCGCAGCCCAATAGCGGTCTTGCGGCGACCACGCTGCCAAACACCACTTCACTTGTGCCGCGTTTCCGCACTCGTTCCGAAGCTGCTCCAGTCACCTACTACCGACCTTTACTGACTACAGATCCCAATACGGGTGCCCAAGTCGTCGTGATGGCACCGTGCACCTCATACGAGTACCAAACACGTAGAACACCGCTTCTCGGTACCAGGCCACTGGCCACTCAAAGCCTCATTCCACGCATTAGCCCATTACCTGCCGCCCAGCCAACTTACACGTTGCCAAGTGGTGGTGTTGCATTGGCCACAACGACTCCAATGCATGCAATTCATCCGGTGTATGGATATATTGCACCTGCTGCGGCCTACGCCCCCATGCCCTATTCACCGGGAAGTACCAACGGCGTTGCGCCGAGTACTTATATTCCGCCTGCAACTGTGCCTGGGCTCGTAGCCCCCCAGGCAGGGAGCACCATTACACCTGCTCCCACTTACGGGCAGATCACGACACCGCCAACCGGAACAGCGGGCAGCACCGTATTTCCTCCGCGTGACGAATCTGGTGACGTGCCACCATTTTTGCCGTCACGAGATAAAACGCAAAGCTCTTTACGGCCAGAATTACGAGGGATTCAACAGACTCCGAAAGAGTCGGAGTCAGGTGCAAGCTCCACCGAAACCGGCTTCCCCAAAGTTTCGGTTCCAGAGTTGACTCTCCCTAGCACTGGCCCCGCACAGAACCAAGAACCCGAAATGTCGCCGATTCCAGTTCCGAGCAACTTCGATGTTCAAAGACGTTGGAACCCGGGACTTCTTCGTGCTGAGGACATGACTGCTTCACGCCCATTACCAGTTGTCCACCCGGACTCGATTCGTCTCGCAGGCCAGTCAAAGAAGATTCATTGGGCGAGTTTCGAAGAGCCAAGTAATAGCTACAAAGCGGTCCGGCCAGCAACTTCGAATCGACGGTCACTAAAGCCTGGGTTGTCTCAGCCCGGAGGACTAGTACTTCCGCCACAAGCCCCGGTAGCTGCAACACAGCAACGCCAGCCGATCGCGCAGCCCCAAATATCTTTTCTTCCAACACAGGGGCACGCGGGCCAGCCAGCAACGCGTCCACGACGTAGAGGCCATACAGAATGGAAGAGCAGCCGCTGAGGCCTCCGAATCCCTGAAACATCTGTTCTAGGTTTCTCGGTCTGATCGTGTCTAGTGAGAGATTAGGGGCTTGCTTCAACTTGAAGGCTCCGCACTTAATTGAAGTCAGTAAAATCGAAGATGATTACCGGCGCCCTGGGCGGGCATGAGTCTCAGTGAGAAAATGTCACACTCAGCTGCGCAGCTTGCTTGGACCATCAACAAATGACAGTGCGCATTAGCGGCAAAGGCCCAATCTAACTGACGAACAGCTCAAATGGCAGGTCGACCAGAGATGTATCAAGCTGAGCCGAAAGTAGTGGCCATGACCAATAGGCATTGAGATTCGGCAACGATTCCACCGGCACTTAGATCGCGTATTCAAACTCCTCGGCATCCAAGAAGGCTTGGCTGGGCTGTGTACCGA
Organism: Planctomycetaceae bacterium; assembly: GCA_002862265.1. GTDB lineage: Bacteria > Planctomycetota > Planctomycetia > Pirellulales > Pirellulaceae > Aureliella. The sequence continues at coordinate 4,880 of PKCQ01000271.1, forward strand.
GAGCAATCCCACCGACAATGTGCCAGGCTGCTTGAATCCCAAGACGCCGATGCCTGCGTGCAGCAAATTCTCACCTGGGCAGACGCCCAACCGGCAGACCAGCCCTTGGCGATAGCGACCTCTGATGAGCTTGAAGGGGTGGAAAAGAACCAGGCATCCCTAGGTCGGCAGGGTGCTGCTGCGTTAGCGGATCGCATCCTCGGAGAGGTAGCGCGCGGCCTGTATGCCAAGGGTTTTAGAAAATTCGTCGTCGC
>PKCQ01000301.1 GCA_002862265.1 Planctomycetaceae bacterium
GTCGACTTGGTGGGTCGAAAGAGCCGGCCGATTGCGGTGCGGGCTGAGATTCTCTCCGCCCCGATCTGGAAGCCGAACCCTAACCATCGTCAGGGTGATCCAAGGAGTGTTCCTTGGCGGACTCAATGGAATGTGCGTTGTGAGGCAATCTCTGGGACAAGCGGATGGCAGGCTGTACGTGCCGACTCCGCGCTCAGTGTCGATGGACGCGTGTCACGATTTCTTCCTGGTGACGTGGTTGAGGTGTACGGGAGTGTGCGGCGAATCTGGCCAGCAACCAATCCTGGCGGTTTCGACTTTGCCGATCATCAGTCCCGATATGGACGATTAACACTTCTTTCGGCCGATAGTGGGAAGCAGATCGTGCTCCAGTCGACGCGATGGACGAGGCCGCTGGGTAGGATTCGGGCTATGACGGTCAACGGGATTGATGGATTGTTGCACCGGTGGGTCCGCTTTGAGAAAGCCCCGCTGGCTGCTGCATTGGTTTTTGGTCAAAGACAGCAAGTCAACTGGGAACAGCAGCAGGAACTGATGGCGACAGGGACCTTACACATGCTTGCCATCAGCGGAATGCACGTCGAAATAGTTGCCCTCGGGTTCTTGTTGATCTGCTGGTATTTCCAGGTCCGCGATGAAAAGCGTCTTTTTATCATGCTTACAGTGTGTCTCGCATACGCGTGGCTTGCAGATGGAAAACCGCCGGTGATGCGAGCTGCCATCTTGGTGATCGCGAGGGAAGTGGCGATGTTTTGGGGGCGACAAGCCAACTTGTTCAATCTGTTGGCTTTCGCCGGACTCGTGTTGTTCCTGAGCCGAGCTAGTAATCTTCAGAACGTAGGGGTGCACCTATCATTCGCTGCCGTTTTGGCGATTGGAGTCTTTGTTCTTCAAAAGCCGGCAGGCGAGCTGCAGCCAGCGGACAAAAACAAGGCTGGGGATGATAACGATCCTGGAGAAAAGGAAGCATCGCTAAAACGGTTGCTGGGCGAATCGGAGGGACCTCTGAAGCGACTCTTCAGGTTGCTTTGTGGAAAAGTATGGGGGACATTAAGGCTCAGCTTCTGGGTGTGGCTCGTGACTTGCCCGTTGATCTGGTATCACTTTAATGTGATCGCTCCGGTGTCGATACCTCTCAATGTGCTACTGGCTCTGCCTCTGGCCGCCAGTTTGTTCTTCGGATTAATGACCGGAATTTTAGGCTGGTTCACACCGGTGGGCTGGGCCGCTGGGTTCGGGTGCGGAACGATGTTGAGCGTGATCACCGAGCTTGTGGATTGGGGGGTCAGCTTGAGCTGGGGACACTTCTGGGCTCCAGCACCTTCACTGATGTGGATCACAAGCTTTTATGGAATCCTCGCGCTCTGGCTGCTGCGTTTCGGGAAAACGCGTCGAGTTCATCTTGCCTTTGTCTTGACTGCTTGGGCTGTCTTTGCGATTTTCCCCTCGTTACTGGGGCACCGGACTTCGCAGAATCGCGATGAGGCAAGCCAGGAGTTGTCGGTAACCTTCTTGGACGTGGGGCATGGGACAAGTGTAGTGATTGATATGCCTGATGGCCGAGTATGGGTCTACGATGCTGGGCACTTAGGTTCCACCGATCGCAGCCATCAGGAGATTGCTTCGGCGCTCTGGCAGATGGGCGTATCGAAGATCGATATGTTGATTGTGTCGCATGCAGATGCTGATCACTACAACGCAGTTCCAGGGCTTGTCGAGAGGTTCAGAATTGGTTGCGTTGCGAGTACTGAGCGGTTTTGGAGAAGTCGGGATTCTGCAGTACGTGAAGTCATCGATCTCTTGGGCGAGAAAGGAATTCGATGTGAGACTTGGAATGCTGGAAAGAAAGGCATTATGACTGGAGCTGGTTCGGCTGCGGGAGAGCAAGCGGTGCCAGACGTTGCATGGCAAGTGTTGCATCCAGATTTATCAAAAAGGTGGGAGTCCGATAACGCAAGTAGCTTGTGTTTGCAGTTGAGCTTTGCTGGAAAGACAGTTCTTTTGCCAGGTGATCTAGATGGCTCTGGGCTCTATCAGTTGGTGGAGCTTCCAAAGCGACCTTGCGACGTTCTCATGGCTCCACACCACGGAAGTCTGACTCGCGATCCCAAGCCCTTGCTGCGATGGTGTCGACCCGAGCTAACGGTGATCAGTGGGAACCATCGTGCAGCGCGTCAACAAGTCATCGACGAGTATGCTCCTGAAAGCGAGAATCTGGCGATAACCTTTCGCGATGGCGCCATTCGCTGCCGAATTCAGGTGGGCGCAAAAGAAGAACGCCCGACAGTGAAGCTATTGAAGATCGAGAGATGGGAGAACGATCGCTGGTCCAGTTTGGAGACGCCAAATGAGTGAAACTGCGAGAGTGTGAAGGGGCAAGGGGACCTCGCTCCAAGACTAATGATGCTCTTGCAGTTCTTCTAAGTGCAACTTGAGCTGATTGCGAGCTCGCGAAAGGCGACTGCGAACGGTGCCAATATTAATGCTTAGTATCTCTGCAATCTCTTCGTAAGCCAATTCATCCATTTCTCGAAGAACCAGGATGCTGCGATGTTCGTCGGTAAGTTGTTCCAAGGCGACGTGAACTAGCGAAACATTTTCCTCCCGCAAAAGTGGTGCGTCAGGAGCTTCGCTTTGATCCTCAGGATCACTGCCTGTAATCTCGCGGCTTTGCTCGATGGAAAGGTCGGTCCGTTTCCGACGACGACGGCTCAGTGCATTGTTAAATGCGATGCGATAGAGCCAAGTGAAGAACTTGCTATTGCCCTGAAAGGTATCGAGCTTGATGTAGGCCTGCACGAACGAGTCTTGAACAACATCTTCGGCTTCATCATGACTGCCCGCGATCTGCATCATCGAATTGTACAAGCGATCTTGAAATCGCTCGACCAACTCGCCGTAAGCTCTGGTTTCTCCAGCCAGCGCGTCGCGAATCAGATCTTGTTCAGGTGTCACGCGCTATGCTCGTCAATGCTCAAAGTTCACAGGAGATTTTGCCGCAAGTCATTTCACTCCTTCTGAGTGCTCAACGTCACGACGTGCAACTATAGCACCACGCACCGAAACGGGTGGCTTAGACGCATATTTGTTCTTATTTTTTATGTTCCATGTGCCGCACACAATTGTCAAACTTGCGGTCGTCAGGCTACGAAAAAACCGACCAAACTTCTTTGGCCGGTTTGTTCGTCTCCAATTTACAGCACACCTCAGCGTGCTCTCGCTGCATTCACCAAATTAGGTAGTCCGCGCAGCCCTTCCAATTGAACATTAAGCGTTCTCTCGGTGCCCAGCAAAGCTTAGAAACCGAGACGAAGTTGCACTCTTGGTAATGCTCGGACCGGTGCGGGAACGTATTGGATCCCTCCGTTGCCCAGACCTTATCCTGGGGTGATGTAGCGCGATGAAGGGTAGTAGTATCTCGAGGCACTGTAGATCGGCGAACTGTAGCGGCTGCGACTAACAAGTGCCTGTTGTTGTGGCACATAGTAGCTTGGCCTGTAACTCGAATAACCGTATCTAGCGTTGGTTGGGCAGTATGGGGTGCTGCGGATTAGAAGGATACCGGAGCTCTACCCAAATTGAGCATGCGCACGATTGGAATCGGCGAAAACAAAAGTGCCTACTGCGGCGAGCAGGCCAGCGATCAAGAGCTTATTCATAACGACCTCACGGAATCTGGGACTGTTGCCGTTCCCTCCACGGAACGAACCGGTTGGTTCGGTATAGGTTCAAATGCCGTGCCAAAGCTCATATTCAAAGAAAAGCCGAATTGGGGAGCGCCTGCGGGTCAGAACGATGGCGGTTGCGGTCGAATTGATGACGAAATTGTCGAGACCAAACAAAAGAAAAAGCCGCAGTTTCCTGCGGCTTTTATTCTTAGCTCCAGTCCAAAATCCTTACTCATTAGCGAGTCGTGGCATCCGTGACTTGGCTAGGTCGTGCCGTTTCGATAGTGGCTCGGCCGACGATAGCATCAGGGGCTTTTTTTTTATCCCAGCTCTTGCTCAGCGACATTCCACCAAAGCTCCAACCGGCTTTTTCCGTTCGAACGCTAAAGCCGCCCGGCTGCAAGTAGCCTTCGATCTTTGAGAACGCTGGCAGGCCATCTCCTTGGATCTTTTGCTCCTTGATCTTTTGTTCTTCCTCCTCTTGTACTAAACGATCCAAAATGCTGGAGAGCATACTTTCTGACTGGCTTAGTTTGCCTTGCCGGAACAGCTCGTACTGGATGCGGAAGGCTTGCTTTGGAAGCAGAACTCGCCATGAGCACTTGGGCGCGGCTCCGTGGAACTCATCGATGGCAGCGAGCGTGCGCTGGTACTCAGCATTTCCCAGCAGGGGAGATTGCTCAACGCTTCTGCTTCGAACAATCGCTTCTTTGATAATCTCAGTATGCGAGCCGAACATCAGGTACTCGCCGTAGACGGTGATCGCCCAGCTGTTCAACCATTGATTGGCTGCGGGTGTCTGACCTGCAGGTTGTCCGCCGAAATCGCTTCCAAAGTCGTCACCAAAGTCATTGGGGAAGTCTTCGCCTGGAAAGGCTTCGAACTCCGACTGCTCTGGGTTCTTTTCCCAGATCACATGCCCGTCAAAATCTACCAACCGTGCATCGGGTTCTTTCTTCATCGCGTTATTGAGTGTCTCCGCAATTTTCGCTGGATCCTTCAGCTTAAATGCCATCATGTTACGCCGCGAATCTACGTCAGCCTCACCTTCTTTTGCATCGGTGATAGCGATAATGTCGTTGGTGAACAGCGGTAGGCTAGCTCGAACATCGATTTGTGGACCAGACGGATCACTCTTCAAGGCTTCAATAAGTTCCTGGAAGAAGTCAGCTGCACCAGCAAGTTCGTCAACCAAGCCTTCTGCGGCCCAAAAAGCTTCGCTGGCATTCCAGTTGGAGGAAAGATATGATGCGATGTTCTCACCGACAAAACTTGGGACCGATGTCAACGCCTTGTTGGGAAAGTCGAGTAGTTTCGCAGACTTTTTAAGAGGTTTGTCTGCGAACACAAACCCTTTGTACTCCACGTCCAAATCTTCACCGCCGAAGATCACTTCCCCGCTGACTGCTCGAATGCCGGTGAATCCCTGGTTCTCGAGTGCAACAAGCATGTCGGCACCGCTC
>PKCQ01000219.1 GCA_002862265.1 Planctomycetaceae bacterium
TTGATGATCCAGAAGACATCCATCCCGATACGCCTCGCATCGACGCTGACCCAGGAAACATGCGGCTCTTTGTCCATGGCAAGAAGCATAAAATTGACGAAATCAGGGCAATCGTTGAAGGCTTGGACGTGCCCACTTCAGCTGAAAATGATCGCATGCGAGTCCTGCCACTTAAAGGCGAAGACGCCAAGCGTATTTTAGAAACCGGCGCAAAGTTCTGGCAAGGCAAAAACCCGATCATTCTGTACCCTGAAGCTAAAGGCGACCGAGCAACCGAACGGTCACTTCACGAGGAATCTGAACCAGAAGCTCAACCGGCTACGCGAATCGGTGGCGGTCGTTTGACCTCCTTGCCTTTCAACGACGATGATTCTCCAACTACCAATGAATCTCCGAGAACCATCACTGAGAATCACAATGCGTCCGAAGAGCCAATTCGCGCCCAAATGACGCCACGCGGCCTGCTTCTGGAAAGTAACGATGCCGATGCCGTGACACAACTTGAACAGGACCTCCGCATCATCGCTGGTCCATTAGGCGCGACCGCTTCGCCGCCGATCGTCTACTACCTAAAGTATGTGAAGTCCGAAGATGCACTACGGCTCTTGGCCGAGTTGCTAGATGGCGGTGAAAACGCTCGCGAAGGCGAGGCAGGGACGCTGGTCAACGGATTCGTTTCAAGCTCAGACTCATATCTGACTAGCATTCTCTCATCACGCGACGGTTTAATGACCATGATGGCTGGGTCGATTACCGTTGTTTCCGACTCACGGCTGAACAGACTCATTACACAGGGTACAGCGGAGGACATCGCGAGGATAGAGGAATACCTACGGATCATCGACAAGGATAAGGCCATCATCGACCATGAGACATACGGAACCAGTCATGCGGTGGAACTTCTTTACACCAATGCGAGCGAAGTAGCCGAAACGGTGCGCACGGCTTTTGCAGGACGCATCGCCGGTGGGTCCACCGGAGGCGCTCCTCAGCAGGGCGGTGCACCCGGAGCCGGCGCCAAGGATGCAGCTGCCGCGAAGGCAAGAACTGCAGGAGGCGAACCCCCAAAGAAGGGCAACAACAAGCAACAGCGACCATCCGCCCCCGCACGCAACCTCGAGCCTACGATGACGATCGCTGTGCACGAGTCGAGTAACTCGATCATTGTTACAGCACCAGAACAACTTGCCAGACAGGCAAAGAACCTGATCGAAACGATCGACATGCGAAGTCGCGAAACAGTAGAAGTCTTACCACCAAGTGAGTCCGCGATGTTGCATTACATGCTTGGCGATTCGCCCCGTACCTCTGGTGGTTCGCGCAGCGGGAACTCGCAGCGTGCCCCGTCCAGGGCCAGTGGTGCTGACCGCCTGCAGTCGATGCTGCGGCAAAAGCTAGGTGACCAGTAGAAACAGGCGTTTCTTTGCATTCAGGCGTTCGGGCAACACGGATCGATGAGTTCCCAGATCATGACCAGCACCATACAACAACTCTTCGCGGCAACCATGCTCTCCCTCGTCGCGCTGGCACCTCAAGCACTTGCACAAGGCGGTTTGCGTGACTCCCTAACGAAACTCGATCGGAATGACGACGGTGTGATCGATCCTGACGAGATCACTCCACTCGCACGCCCCTACCTCGAGCGAATCGCCAGAGCAAAACGCCTGTCCCTCTACCGCTCGAACGACATTTCTGAATTCCAAGAAGCCGCTCGGATTTACTACGCATTGCAGAACGGTGTCTCAGGTGAGAGCGTTCGCGCAGCGCCCGACAACACCCTACGCACCTTCTATCCTGAAGATGAAATGGAACTACTTCCAGGCTTCGGACTCGCAGAGGTCAAGTACTCGTACACTCAAGAGGATGTCGAGGAAGCCGAACGAACGATGCGACGTTGCGACGCAGATGACAACGGCTTCATTGATAGACGCGAAGCAAGACGTAACAAATGGACGCACCGCGACCCATTCGAAGAGGATTATAACGGCGATAACCTCTTGAGCCTCATGGAGCTTACTCAACGCTACGCCCGGAGACGCATGCTCGAAGACGATGCCGGCGAGTTGGTGCAGCGTGCGCGGCGTGTCGGTAACGGAATCGAACCATCGCGAAAAAAGGAAGAAGGGCGAGACGATCGCGGAGGTTGGTGGCGGAGCGGTGGTAGCAGCTACTGGCTGACTGCCTCCATGATTGGACGATTCGATACGAATCGTAATGGTAGACTAGAGAGCAACGAAGCGAAGGAGCTCGGACTGCCGATCAGTTCCATCGACTTAGACCGAGATGGAGAAGTTACCCGCGACGAATTGTTCCAATACACGCAAGGTCTTCAGAATGCAGCTGGCGATCCGGGCGAAGGTCTACCCGGCTGGTTTTTCGAACTCGACAAGAACCGCGATGATCAAGTTACGATGCCCGAGTTCTCTGATGAGTGGACCGAACAGAGAATCCAAGAGTTTAGCTTGTTAGATTCGAACGGTGACGGCTTACTGACCGCAAACGAGATCCGCAACTCCAAGGCGTTGATGGGCGGAACCTTCGCCATGTCCCGCGCCGAACTACTTCCGCCGCGAAAAACAATCGTGTCGGAGCTGGAGGTCCCTGAGGACATCGACATCGGCGACGTCAACCTCCAGCTTTCGATTACTCACACCAGCACCGGATTTCTCGACGCATTTCTTGTCGGCCCCGACCAGACTCGCGTTGAGCTGTTCACCGCAGTGGGAGGCTCGGGGGATCATTTCCAGCGGACCATCATCGATGACGAATCTTCAACGCCGATCACGAAAGGCCGCTCTCCTTTCGAAGGTTCATTTATGTCCGAGGGCAAAGCTAAACGGCAGCCCGGCCTCGAGAAATTCAATGGCAAGAACGCGAAGGGAGTTTGGCAACTGGTGATTCATGGTACGCGTAGCGAACGATTCGGAATGCTTCACGAATGGAAGCTGGTATTCAGACCAAAGAACGGATTCGTCGGCGACCAGTTTTTCGCGTCCGTTACAGAGACCGCATCGAATCCTGCTTCTGCTGCCTCTCCCCAGCCGCCAAAACAACCAGAGAAAAGCTATCGCAAAGAATCTTCGTCAAACTGGTCCAGTGAAAAACGTAGCGATGCGGGACAAGCCTGGGTGAACTCTGGAGGACCAGAAGAAATCAGACGCCGACAAGAAGCACTGGATCGTTACCGGGCCTGGGCGGAGAAACAGAAAGCAGAAGGGAGGGAGATCACCGGAGAAGGCAAGAAGCAGTTCTTCGGCGAATACTCGAAAGGCGACTCCAAGGGAGACAAAAAGTCCGAGAAAAAACGCTTCGATAAAGAATCCATCGAGAAGTACAAGCGTCTCAATAAGTAGATCTGCACTCAGTTCCAGCCGAGGTATTAGACATGGATTCCAACGAGCAGCTCAACAGACGAAACCTCGGGCAAGCGACCGTTGGCTCGTTGCTAACTTTCTCACTCTTAGAGACGCTCTTTGCCGCTGATGCCTTCGCTGACGAAGTAAAACCGATCACAGCCGATTGGCTTCTCAAGCTGAATGAGCTCGGTAAGGATGTGCAGCGCGAGACGATTACACCGGTGCAATGGCAAGCCAAAACGGAAGAGCTATTCGCTAAAGTCAACTTGCCAGATTTGCTCAAGTTTATCGACTACAACAAATTGACCGAGCATGCACAATTCAAGAAGAAGGGCGAGAAGAGTTACCGCCCCAAATTCCCGACGGTTGAAGGACTGCCAACGCGCCTCGTGTTTGGACATCAAGTCTTTGCACTTAAGAAAGGAAGATCTGTAGTGCCGCATGGCCATAACAATATGGCAACAGCCTTTCTTATTTTAGACGGCGAGTTCGAAGGTAAGCATTACGATCGAGTTGATTCGCAAGACGACCACTTTATCATCAAACCCACGATCGATGACAAGTTTACTGTAGGCGGTTGTTCCACGGTGTCCGATCACAAAGACAACATTCACTGGTTCAAAGCAACAAGCGAAACAGGCTTCATCTTCAACATCCACGTCCTCAACATCAACGAGGGCGTGCGATCCGGACGTGTCTACGTGGATCCCGACGGCCAGAAGCTCAAGGATGGGCTCATCCGCGCTCAGAAACTCGGCTACGCCGAAGCCTACCAAAAGTACGGCTAGTGTCCACACTTTCGCCGGAGCGAATACGGTTTCACTCTTCGGGTACGCGGTTCGAGGTGTTGGACACGAATTCTACGCCGATCTAGGGGATTGCGGTCCTGACGACCTGTTTGACAATCTGTCGAACTGGAGCGAACTTCTCGATATCGCCGAGCTCGGCTAAAACGCGAGCCATCCTCTCCGTCACACAATCTGTAAGGTTCTGGCCGCAACCGATTACGATGGTAACCTCAGCGGAATCCGGGCGGCTCGATCGTTCAACCTTCAACAGCTTGACATTACTTTAAGCCTACCCAATGAACGGTTTTCCCGAGGATTGGACGTCGAACGCGACCTCGAATTTGTCCATGATTGCCTCAATACACTTCCAGATAAACGCGACAGTGACTGTCTCTCATCCTCCGCGACTCCGTATGGTCGAGAGCAAGTTCGATCGATACTCATTCGCATTCGAACGAATGCCCATACTCCCTAGATTGCAGCTAAAGCGACGCAACGATTTGCAGCTCTGCTGACGAATTGAAGCGATTTCGATATCAGAATGGAAATGGTCATTCGAAATCAGTTTTCAAGGCAACCTATTATCTTGCAAGTCGAAAGACCACCCCCTTCGTCTTACGCCGGGGATCTCAGACAGTCGCAACCCTGACTAGGAATCGATCCCTAACATGGTCTGCCAAAATTGAGGGTGAGTCAGCCTAAGTTCCTGCCGATTTTTCTTTCATCCTCCTTCTTATGCAACCATCATGAGTCCAGCAAAAAAGCTCGGAAGTGGTGCACCCTTTTTCAAACGGCGCTCCTTCAGCGGACGGACTTCCGCACGTACCAGTAGAAGCTGGTCCTGAAATCAAGGTCTATTCTTTTAGCGTTAACTCTTTAGAGACAATCCACTGGCGAAGTAATCGGATGCCCTTTTCGTCAACATGATTGGTGGCAAGCGGCGGCATTTGACCAAGGCCGCGGTGGGAGACGCGACTGAGT
>PKCQ01000515.1 GCA_002862265.1 Planctomycetaceae bacterium
CCACACGTGGAACCCAGATCGAAACCAGCAAAGTGATGGATGGCGAAGAAATCCGTCGCTGGCAGGCGTTGGTTCGAGAAGTTATTTTGGCCAAGCATGTTCAGGACTACATCGTGCGTTTGGTTCTGGCGACACACCCTGAAGGGGCGTTAGCGCAACCCGTGACCAATCAGTACGTTCGTTGGGGAAGCAGTCCGCGAGGAGCGCAGACCTTGGCTCTCGCCGCAAAAGTAAGAGCTCTGCTGGATGGGCGTTTCAATGTCAGCTTCGAGGATGTCCGCCGCGTCTATGTGCCAAGTATGCGGCACCGCACGCTTCTGAACTTTGAGGCGCAAGCCGAAGGGATCGATGTCGACAACGTCTTGCTTGACATTTTGGAAGCAGTGCCCGAAAAGGCGGATGAAGTTTTGGCGGACGCCAGCTAAGTTGTTTTCGGCCACTTGGTAGAATTCAGCTCAGGCTAGTTATCTCGCACCGATCGGAATTGCGGCATGCAGATCGCTTACTTTACCGCTGGTGCCGCAGGAATGTACTGCGGAAGTTGCTTGCATGACAATGCTCTTGCCAAAGCTCTCAATTGCCTTGGGCATGACTGCATGCTCTTACCTACCTACACTCCAATTCGAACCGATGAGAAAGACATCAGTTCAGATCAGCTATTTTTTGGCGGACTAAACGTTTACTTGCAGCAGATGAGTCCGTTGTTCCGCTGGTTACCGAAGTGGACCGACAGCTTCCTCAGCTCGCCGCGATTGGTCAACTGGATAGCCTCGCGATCCATGGGCACGACCGCTGACAAACTAGGAGCCCTCACCGTTTCCATGCTCAAGGGCTCTCACGGACACCAGGCAAAAGAAGTCAGTCGACTGTGCGACTGGCTAGAAAAGGAATCGCCCGATGTTGTCGTGTTCTCGAATTTGCTTATTGCGGGTTGCATCCCAGAGATTCAGAGACGCTTAGGCTGTCCCAGTGCGGTCATCCTCCAAGGCGACGACATCTTCTATGATGGTCTAAGCGAACCTTATCGCGAGCAAGCCATGACCGAGTTACGGCGTCTTGCTAAAGATGTAGACCGCTTTGTTGTGAATAGCCAAGATTATGGCGAGCGCATGCAGGAAATGCTCGGCTTTTCCGATGCACAGCTTGCGGTTAGTCCTCTCTGTCTAGACACCAGCGACTTTGAGAAACTGAGCAAAGGCGGGGTAAACGAGCAAGCACCGACAATCGGCTATCTCGCGAGGCTCGCTCCTGAAAAAGGGTTGGACATCCTGATCGATGCCTTCCTTGAGCTTGCCGAAAAAAACGGCCAAGTACATCTGAATATCGCCGGATGGCTAGGGGACCAAAATCAAGACTACTGGTCTGAGCAGCAGGAAAAACTTTCCGCTGCTGGGCTTTCAGATCGCTATCAGTATTTCGGTGAAGTCGACCGCGAAGGCAAATTGGAGTTCCTCCAATCCATCGATGTACTAAGTGTGCCAACGCCATACCTGGAGCCCAAGGGCCTGTTTGTCCTCGAAGCTTTGGCTGCAGGCGTGCCATACCTTCAGCCCGCCCACGGCGCATTCCCAGAGATTCACGAGCGGCTAGGTGGTGGACGGCTGTTCCCACCGGAATCCGCCTCCGTTCTTGCGGAATGCCTTGCAGAAATGCTCGCCGATCGGATGGCACTTCGAGAGCTAGGTGCTGCAGGTCGAACTAACGTGCTTCAAACGGCCTCTAGCCGCCAAGAGGCCGAACGCTTCTCAAGAATACTCGGTGAGCTAGTCCAACCTTAGCGGGACTCGCCAGCATGCCCCCTCGCCTCGAAACTTGCAAACCCAACACTCGGTTCAGAGACCCATCAGAATTTAGTGCAAACACGTTACTACATCCGACTTCCTAGCGAAATCCGTTAGGATGTGCAAGCAACGAACTCAGCTCGCCTTATCAGAGATCGTTGTCTCGTAGCGAATTGAGTTTCTCCGCCAAAGAAGCTCTCATACGTTCAGCAGTCTTGGCATGCTTTGGATCCTCAATCAAATTTTTATACTGCAGCGGATCCTCTTGCATGTCGAACAGTTCAGCACCTGCGGAGCCATTCTCATTGTATTGAATGTAGGCCCAACGATCTTCCCGCATCAGAAACGCTTTTCGCATTGGTGCCACGCTGAAGGCTGCGTCTCGAACCTCCAAGGTCGGATCATCCAACAAGGGTGATATATCTTGCCCCTGAAGACGCTCCTGGGCAGGCAGACCGCAGAGCTTCGCAGTCGTTGGGTACAGATCAATTAGCTCTATCAGACCGTGGCACACAGCAGGCTTCTTGCCTGGAACACAAATAATTAGCGGTACCGCAGCCGACTCATCGTGCAATGAGACCTTGGCCCAGAAATCATGTTCGCCCAAGTGGTAGCCATGATCCGAAGTGAAAATAACGATCGTTCGATCTTCTATCTTTGCATCACGAAGCGCCTTTAGAACCCTGCCAACTTGAGCATCCATAAACGCGACAGAAGCATAGTACCCCCCCACGGCTTTCTTCTGCCGACGCAGGTCCATCTTCATGTTCAAGCTCGTCTTGTAGTTAATGCCAGGCTTTGGAATATCGTCCCAATCACCTGGCAGCTTCTCTGGCAGTTGCATCGAAGAGTATGGCAGAAAAGGCTCGTAGTAGGACCGCGGAGCGACAAAGGGAACGTGGGGACGCACAAAACCGACCCCTAACCAGAACGGTTCATCCTTGTGCTCATGAATCAAGTCCACTGCTTTTGCCGCCGTCTTGCCATCCGAATGCACCAGATCGTCACCGTCGGCTTCAACGACCACAAAAGTATTGCCACCCACAACGGGTTTCTTCCCATTCGGATTACCCTCAAGCGTTTCCCCATCTCCTAGTGCTCGCCATTCTGGCCCCGGGCTATTAAAACGTTCCGTCCACGAAACCGCGTCGTCGGCTCCGTGGTGATTATTGTGCTTTTTCGGATCTGCACCTTCTTCAATTCCTCCTGGAACGCCCATGTGATAGATTTTGCTTACCCGCGCAGAATAGTAGCCGTTATTTTTGAAGTGCTGAGCCCAGGTTGCTCTGTCTCCAATCTTCGGCCGCGGACTTACATAGCCAAAGACGCCAGTGGCATGCGGATAGTAGCCTGACATGAAGGATGCCCGAGAAGGCCCACAATAGGTAGCTTGGCAGTACGCTCGCGTGAAGCGAACTCCGCGTGCAGCAAGCGAGTCGATGTTGGGCGTGTGGCAAACTTGATTTCCGTAGCAAGACAGCGCCGTCGCAGTCAGGTCGTCCGAGATAATGAACAGGACGTTGTAAGGTCGCTCGGAATTCTCAGCAGAGCAATTTAATGCCATGCAGCCCCAGGACAAAAGAGAAAACATCAGTGGGAGGAAGAGTGCTTTCTTTTCTTGCCATAATGCTGGCATGCCAGATTCGCCTTATGTTGAATCGCGTTGATGGAAAGAAAGTCATGCTAACTCACAAGACTAAATGAGATCAGATAAACTGCTCCAGCTGTAACCGTTTCCTTCTACCTTTAGCCCCATCCATTTGCCGACATGCAAAGAGCCCCCATCCTTGCCGTCTTCCGAGGCACAGTCTTCACCGCTTCACTGTGCTTGCTCACGAATATGCCTACCATCGCGATCGCCGAATCGGCAGCCTCCAGGGGGAGTGCAACGAAGAAAAAGAACGTTCTGCTCATCGCCATCGATGATCTTAACGACTGGGTAGGCTGCTTGGGTGGGCATCCGCAACCGCTGACTCCCAATATTGACAAGCTAGCGAAACGGGGAGTTCTCTTTTCTAACGCGCACTGCCAAGGCCCGATCTGCGGTCCATCAAGATGTTCTTTACTATCTGGTAAATTTCCGCATTCGACCGGCGTCTACCAACAACCCGGTGGCGACTTACTAGAAAACGACCGCGAGCACTTTAGGGGCCAGCTACTGCCCGAGTATTTTGCGAAGCACGACTATGAAACGCTTGCCTCTGGCAAGATCACACACGGCTACGCTGGCAAGATTGCATTCAAAGATTACGCCGGCAAGCAAGGTGGATTTGGTCCTAAACCCAAGGAGCGGTTCCAGTACTTCCTGCCGAACGTCCCCTTCACGGGGACGCAAACAGACTGGGGCGCATTCCCCGAGCAAGACAGTCAAATGCCTGACTTCAAAACGGCATCTTGGTGTATCGACAAGCTTAACGAACCGAGGACTAAACCCTTCTTTCTGGCCGTCGGATTTTATCGTCCTCACGTTCCCTTCTATGTGCCCGCAAAGTGGTTTCAGGAATTCCCGCTGGATACCATCCATCTACCAGAATACCGACTAGACGATCTGGACGATGTTCCGCAGATCGGAATCGATATCCACGAGATGCCCAAGTACCCAAGCTGGGAATTCCTGGTGCCGAATGAAGAGGAGCAGTTCCGTCGAGCCGTGCAAGCTTATCTGGCCTGCATCCGTTTTGTTGATCACCAAGTTGGACGCGTCGTAGAAGCTCTCGAAGCCAGTCCCTATCGTGACGACACAGTCATCGTATTATTTAGCGACCACGGATATCACCTGGGAGAAAAGAATCGTATCAGTAAACACAGCTTATGGGAGGAATCGACGAAAGTGCCCCTCATTATCGTTGACGGACAGCATCGCGGTCGTCAATCCGCTGCACCCGTTGGCTTAATTGACATCTACCCGACTCTTCTAGAACTGTGCGACCTGCCAGCTCGCCTAGAGAACGAGGGGATGAGCCTACTGCCGCTCATGAAGAATACGGATGCCAAGCTCCGCGACGGCATCCTAACGACCTATGCGCGAGGCAATCATTCTGTCCGTAGCGAGCGTTTTCGGCTGATTCGCTATCAAGACGGTAGTCAAGAATTGTATGACCACAAAACGGATCCGCAGGAATGGAATAACTTGGCTTTAAAGATCGCGACGACCCCAGAGTTACAAACTGTCGTTAAGAAGTTAGCACAATTGCTTCCGCAAGAGGAATCGGAATACCATCCCTCCACCCAAAGTGGTCCTGTGAATGCGTGGTTCCAAGAGCACTTACGAAAGAATGGCATTGAATAACCGATAAGATCATCGGCAACTATTGCGTCAGAGTCAGTACCAAGAGCACACTG
>PKCQ01000707.1 GCA_002862265.1 Planctomycetaceae bacterium
GCGAAGCGCGGCGCGAAGAGCGCCTGATTATCGCCTGAATGTTTGCCTAGAACACGGCTGTAGAGAGACCTGACAGACAGAGAGACCTGACCTATCGCTGGAATCGATGACGGTGCGGAGAGGAATTGCCGTCATGTGCGGTGCAGGCTCTCGTGCCTGGTGACTGTGGCCTGCTGCTGAGCGTCTCGGAGTTCACTCGCGTGAGATGCTCGTCCTGGAAGACAGCCAACATGGCTCACGAGCTGGAATTGCATCAGGTGCTTGTACGATTGGCGTCCCCGGCGAACACAGCGATTCGCATGACTTCAGTGGCTGCCAATTCGTTGCCAACACACTCAAGGACCCAAGAATCAAACGGTTGCTAGATTCGACCATGAGCTAGAGTTGCTACCCGTGGAAGCGAAATCACGCTGGCGATTTCTTGCTAGTTAGGTATACAAAAAAACCGTGGCGAGCAGCCACGGTTTTCTTTTATCGTTGAACTCGCTTATCCTTAGTCGTCTTGCAGCGAGATCAGAATCTGAATCACGTACCACAGCATTAGAGCAAGCGAGGCAAACAGAGCCAGGGAAGCTGCCACATGCTGGTTGGTAGAGTAGTGACGCATGACGTTCGAGGTGTCATACAAGATGTAGCCAGCCGCCAGCAAAACCATAGCCGCAGCAAACCAGATACCTAGACTAAAGCCCATGATCATGGAAGCCACGATCGCCCCAAGTGCCAGCAAACCGCCCAGCCAAAGGAATTTACCTAGGCCAGAAAAATCGGTTCCAGTAATGAAGCAGATTGCGGTCAAACCGGCGAAGACAATGCCGGTGATGATGCCCGCATTCATCGGAATGCTCGGATCGACGCGTGTCGCGAATGCCATCAGCGGAAGAAAGATGACGGCTTCAGCCACGACGTAGAGTCCCAAACCTGCGTATTGCAAACCTTGACTAGCAGAACTACTCGCCCAATAGCGAGCGATGCTGCTCACGACCATAAAGCACCCCAGGAAGAGCAGCCATCCCCAACCACCAAGCATGCCGCCGATCATCGGAAGAAGTTGTTCAGCCGGGAACAAGGAAAGCAGAATCGCTTCCAACACGACGAAAGCGATGACGGCTCCGCCCAGGTGAGCGTAGGTGCGCTGGATGAACGCAGAGCGTTCCGACTGATCTGCCAGTGCTGCAACTCGTGCGTCAGTGGAAGAATACGTATTTCCAAATTCCATGATTATTCCTTTCAAAGGACGAGTTCGTTTAAATGTGCCTCAGGTGACCGAATCCAGTTGGCTCAGGCATGCAACTCGCAAATGCAGTGGTTGCTCTAGGCTTGGCCGCAGTTCATTAGGCTCGAAAAGGGTCGGCCCTGCGATGCTCCGAGGCTGCGTTCTCCAAGGGGTATTCTCATTAATCCAAACGTGCTTGGATTCGCTCCAGGCAAACCGAACAAAAGATGAATTTTTCACTGACTAGGAGCATCCACACTATTTTGGGGAGGTAGCATCGCGGAAGTCAATGAATGTTTCGCGATATTTGGCCCTCTGTCCAAGGATGCAGCGCTAAAAACTAGCGTTTTGCTTTTCCCCCGCTCACCCAAGCTTTGCAGGCTGGAAATTCCTGCGTGCTAGCCGCTTTCCGAAATCGAGCCGACGAAAGTTGCCATAGTTCGCATGGGGCTTATTCCAGAAAAAAAGCGAGACCTGAATAGGCCTCGCTTCTTGCTTTGCTCTGTTTCCCGGCTCAGGTTGGCAAGCCGAGAACTGAAGTGCCTAGACCATGTCCTTAAGCTTCTTCAGAGGTCGTACTTTGACCTGAATCGACGCTGGCTTGGGAGCAGCCCAAATCATTTCGCCAGTCGCAGGGTTTCGCACCTGTCGCTTTGGTTGAGCGGGCTTGTCGACAGCCACGATCTTACAAAGATTGGGAATTTGGAAGACACCAGGACCGCGTTTGCCAATGTTTGCCGCAATTTCGTCGCTCAATGCATCAAAGAACTCGGCTACTTGCTTCTTGGTCAATCCTGTTCGTTCGGCCATGCTATTAAAGATCTCAGTCTTCGTAGCAGGCTTCTTTTTCGCAGCGGCTTTCGCCATTCTCGCAATCCCTTTCAAAATGAAAAACGGGTGGGGGAGGTAAACCTTAGCCGAGCGGCAGAAGGCTCTCACCAAAGGCAAGTTTGTTCCCGCCACATACTGTCGCCTAAGGCGATAAGCGGGCTGGTAAGATCCGAGCCGCCGTTCGCCTGTCGCAGACGATTTGAAGACCCTGGGTCGCAAATTTCAACAGGTAATCAATGCAAAAGAGCTCATTTTCCTTTGTTTTGAGCAAATTGGGCCAAAAACAAGCCGTTTTTGCGGTGCATCAAGGCTCGTGGCAGTGCATTCGACCCCTGTTTTGACTGCCCAAATGCGGACTTGGATGGCTTTGAATCGGGCGAAAAGAAGCTTGAAATACCGAGTCACCACTGGAGTTATGAGCTTGCCAAGGGGCGTCGCGTACGACGAGCCGTATCGGTCGGCGTTGTGTCCGCTTGAGCTTCGGGCTGAATCGTCGACGCGACTGACGAGGGAGCTTCGCCTTCGCCCGGAGCGCCACCAGTTGCCCCTACTCCAGCGTCTGTCGGCGTACCTGGAACACGAAGCAAGCGGAAACCGGACTCGCGTCCGGACTCGTAGGCCCTCGATGATGCGTCCGCCAAGTTGAGACTTCCCTGCAGGTTGTTGCTGCCAGCATCTACTCCGGTAACACTCAGCGTGTCTTCCGCCAGATTGACATCCAGCGTTGTTAGTTCTGACCAAGCGCCACGAGCAGACACCCAAGCAGGCGTGCCATCATCGGCCACAGCCACGGTCAGAACATCGACGATCGTGGATCCGAGGAAATCGCGAATACCAAAAAACTGAGGACGCAGAGACACGTTGACTTGCAGGTTTTGCACTGCGTCGCCATCTGTTGGCGCTGAATTGATATCAACCGTCTGCCCTGCGTCATCCAGAAATGGCAGTGGATCGCGACGGAGCTGGTATTGTCCGGGTGCAAGAGAATCAAAACTGTAGCCGCCAGTGTGAGACACTACTTCAGTGCGATTGATGCTTTCCCCCAAATCATCGGTGCCAGTTAGCGATACTTCAAAACGAGAGAATGCAAGACTATCCAGTTGTGAATTCTCTACCTGTCCGCCGATCGCCCGCGGCACAAAATTAGCAACAGTTACCGTAACGGTCGCACTAGAAGCCAACGTTCCATCACTCACTGTGTAATCGAAGGTGACTATTCCTTCGAAGTCACTGGATGGCGGAGAGAATTCGATGCTTTGGTTGTTGCTGGCAACGGCGACCGTACCGCTAGACGGCTGAGTGACGCTGGTGATCGTTAAACTATCATCCGTATCGGGATCTGAATCATTTGCCAGCACAGCGATATTGCTGGAAGCCTGACTCGAAATCACCGTAGAAGTGTCCGCGACAGCCACAGGAGCATCATTCACGGGATTCACCGTGAAAGTAACCAATCCTGTAGCTTCCGCACCTCCGCTATCTCGAACAGTATAAGTCAGGATCTCCAAGCCGCTGAAGTTTTGGGCTGGCTGGTAGGTGACATTCGTTCCACCGCCAGAAACCTGGAAGACACTTCCATTCTGCGAAGTACCAACGACCGAAATAGACAAAGTCTCAGTTGGGTCATCAGTGGTGTCATTCGACAGTAAGTCGAAGGTTGCAGCAAATGCATCTTCTTCGACTGTAAAGCTGTCGTTGATCGCGATCGGTGGCGGATTTGCCACTTCGACGTTCGCATTCACCGTTGCCGTTGCCGTTCCACCATTGCCGTCACTGATGGTGTAAGTAAACGTTTCCGTGCCTCGGAAATCAGGACGTGGAGTGTAGCTAATGTTCGATCCAGAAGAGCCAATCAGGATGGTTCCGCCTGCCGAGCCGGCTCCAACAGCCGAAACGGTGAGCGTTTCTTGACTGGAGTCTACACCCGAGTTATCGTTGGCGAGCACATCGAAGATATTTAGCGAGCTGTTCTCAGCAACACTGAAGGAATCCCCGATCGCAACCGGCGGATCATTTACGGCAGTGATCTGAATTGTCACCGTCGCCTCACCTTGAATACCAGCTTGATTCTCTACGGTGTAGGTGAAGATTTCCGCGCCGTTGAAATTCGCAGCTGGAGTGTAAAGCACGGATTGGCTATCGCTCGAAATCGAAACCGCTCCGCCACCAGTCGGCGTCGAGAGCTCGACGATATTCAGGGTCGAATTGCCGACGTCATCATTACTCTGCACCGCCAAAGTCTGCTGCGCAGCGTCCTCATCAAAGTTGAAAATGTCATCTGCGGGCGCAAAGTCGGCTCCAACCGAGAAGGCCGAACTACCGAACTCGATACGATCCAAAGGAACAGTTGGACTGGAGTCAAAGGTCAAAGTATCAGACTGAGGCGTTTCGTCAGCTGGATTGAGCTCCAATCCAGCATTGCCGATTGCGATGGCCCGAAATGCAACCTCAACGAGCCCTTGGATACTGCCATCGGAAGGTTGGGTTGAAGTCGTAAAGGCTCCAAGTTCATCAATCACTCCTGCCGTATTAATGTCGCCCCGAACGCCGTTCTCAAAAGGCGAGATGCCGGTAATGGGGTTAGTTCCGACGGGCTCGATCACCGATGAGTTGTATTGCAAGTCAGCAAAGGCAGCAAAGAGACCAGAAGCACTTACTCCGCGCAAATCCTGAACGGTAATTAGAACTCGAAACTCCGTTCCGACATCCACCGTCGTCAAAGGAGCACCGCCGGCATCCACAACTTGCAGATCGATCGCAACAATCGGATCGATGACAACGTTTACTGTGAATTGCTGGTTGGTGGAGTTCCCCGCAGAATCCTGCATGATAACGGAGAAGTTCTGATCACCAATCTGCGCTGCGGTCGGAGTCCAGTCTAGCTGACCTGTTGTGGCATTGAGGGTCATCCCATCCGGTGCACCGGACAGCTGATAAGTCAGTCCTTGTCCTTCTTCCGGACCTTCGATATTGACGGAAATCGGGCGGTCTACCACGCCGGAAACAGGAATAACTCCAGTGCCGATTTCGCTGGGCCTGGTTCGATCCAGCACTACATTGAGCGGCGGT
>PKCQ01000521.1 GCA_002862265.1 Planctomycetaceae bacterium
CGATTGACCGCGACGCGTGCCGTTAAAGGGTTCTTTGCCTCCAGCAGCCATTCGGCAAGCTCTAACCGATCTGCCGGAGCAGAACCATGCAACTGCAAAGCGGCAGGAACTTGAGGCTCAAGCAACTCAGACGTATCCGGCTGATTGTATCGCCCACGCCGAAGCAAGTAAGTCTCTCGAGGATCTGCTAATTCATGCATGACCATCACAGTTTTGGGTGAACCAGCCTGTGGTCGCTTTAGTCCGTTACCAGCCGTGCCTTTTCGAGCCGCGCTCAACTTAACAGGATCCGGTACGATGGAATGATCTTCATCTGCGGCAAGTAGCGGCCAGCTCAGCGGGAGCTCTACGAAAGGTGGACTATTTCCATTGTTCGGGCCAACGCCATGTTCGGCCACGCTATTGAAGTAGGCGAAGAGCTGGTAGTACTCTTTCTGCGAAATCGGATCGTACTTGTGGTCATGGCACCGAGCGCAGCCCACGGTGAGTCCAAGGAAAACGGTACCAAAGGTATCGACACGATCTACTACATTCTCGACGCGCCATTCTTCCGGGATGGAACCATCTTCGGAATTGATGCGATGATTGCGCCCGAATCCTGATGCAACTTGCTGCCATAAAGTCGCCTCAGGCAACATATCTCCGGCAAGCTGCTCACGAACGAATTGGTCGTAAGGCATTTTGTCATTGAAGGCACGAATCACCCAGTCACGCCATGCGTGCTGGTAGCGATAACGATCGTTCTGATATCCATCCGTGTCTGCGTAGCGAGCCGCCTCAAGCCAAGGCAACGCCATGTGCTCGCCATAACTTCGAGAGCTCATCAGAAATTCAATCGCCCATGCTATTGCGACTTCTCTACCGGAATCACTTAGTTGGTCTCGAAATCCCTGCCGAAGTTCTGGACTCGGAGGCAAGCCAGTGAGGTCAAAAGTCAGTCTGCGCAATAGCGTCTCAGACCCCGCTTGAGGGGAAGGCTGAAATCCTCTTGCTTGCATCGCCTTAGCGGCAAAAGCATCAATCGGATTGTTGCCCCAATCTGCGATGGCGGCTTTCGGGACTACTTGTTTCTTGGGAACGACAAACGCCCAGTGCTGCTGATAAGCTGCGCCTTGTCGCGCCCACTCGAGTAACTTCGCTTTCTGCAAGTCATTTAGCTGGTGCAGGAACTCAGGTGGCGGCATTTTCAGGTTGGGATCATCCGCTAAGACTCGTTCCAGCAAAACCGATTGGCCCGACTCATCGAGCTCAGTGACCATGGCTGCTGAATCGGCTAGATCCAACCTTAAGTCCGCTTCACGTGTCTGTGCATCTGGACCATGGCACTGAAAGCAAGCGTTCGACAGAATCGGCCGGATATCCTTGCCAAAATCGAGCTTTTCCTTTGCGTGAGCAGCACTCGAGACTGCAAGGTAAAGCAAGCTTAGAAGACAGCACAAACGGGCTTTGGGAAAACGCATCAGCTTGAAGGCGGGAAGGAATCGAGGGGTGTCAGGCCTTTATTCTAGTTGATTCCTGCCAGAAGTTCACCTCGAAGTCGACCTCGCGAAAAGCACCACAAAGTAGTTCCATTCTCCCAATTGCCTCAAGCCTTCTTGAAATGTGCCGAATCGATTCAGAATGACTGTGCGAATAACACGAAGGGAAAGAAGATCCAACGGTAAACCAACTTGGCGCTGGAATCGTTCTATCGGCCGAGATTCGGCCTCATGTGTCAACTTTGAAAACTCGCCGTTTTTTCCATTTCCTCTTCTTACTTCTTGCTTTTCATGTCTTCGTCTTGTGCCTACAGGCCGTTAGGCTTGTTTTGTTGAATTAGTCGAACCATGCTCTGGTCAATTGGGAAAATGCACCTACTTTGGGGACGTTTGTTTTAGTACGCGACCAGGTCTTGGCTTCAGACAATACACGATGAAATCTAATGCCGACAATCTTCCCAGAACACTGATAGTCTCAACATTGGCGCTGAACGCGTTGGGCATCGGCTTGGTTATCCCAGTTATGCCATAACTGCTGCAGCAAATTGGCGGTGTAGATGTGTCACGAGCCGCATCCATCGGCGGAATGCTCTCGCTGGTGTTTGTTGCGATGCAGATTTTATTCGGGCCGCTACTGGGAGCACTATCGGATCAGTTCGGTCGTCGGCCTGTGATTGTGATTTCACTTTTGACGAGTGCGATTGACTACGCCGTTCTGTCCGTATCAAACCTGCTCTTGCCATTCTTTTCAGCGAGGCTCGTTTCGAGCGTTGCCTCGGCGACTTACTCTCGCGCCAATGCAACCATGTCGGACACGGTGCCACCGGATAAAAGAGCCGCTCAATTTGAATTGACGGGAGCTGCGCTAGGAATTGGCTTTGTGCTGGGGCCTGTGTTTGGAGGTTTGCTTGGTGAAATTGGTCCGCGAGCCCCCTTCCTGGCGGCGGCTTGCCTATGCTTTAGCGCCGCGACTATTTGTTTATTCTTTCTCCCTGAAACGCTGATCAAGGAGAATTGCCGGAAGCTCCAGTTGCGAGACTGCATTCCTTTGCGGCCGCTATGGGCCTTGCGAAGACAGCCCTCGGTTCGCGCACTTGCTTTGGTGAACTTTTTCGATGCACTCGCTGGAACGGTATTTCCAGCCGTATGGGCTTACTATTGCCTTGCGCAATTCGACTGGCAGCCTGGGATGGTTGGAGTTTCGCTTGCCGCCTACGGTATCTGCATAGCAGGTATATAGGGCGGATTGATTCGCTTGCTGGTGCCTCGATGGGGAGAATATCGAACGGCTCTTGTGGGACTTGTGTTCGGAGTTATCGGTTTCCTCGTTCTTTGACGACTGGAGTCTGGGACACTCACATTGATTCTGATTCCTATTCTGACGCTACGCGTGCTCTCGAGTACCGCTGTTTCGGGGCTCTTTTCGAAACAGGCCTCAGGCGATGAGCAAGGGGAACTGCAAGGAGTTCTGACTGGAGCCAACGGAGTCGCACAACTCATTTTCCTACCCTTGATGACACAAGTTTTCGAGTTTGCCAATTGGCCTGGCACTGTCACTACTTGACCCGGAGCTCCATTCGCGGTTGCTGCTGGGTTCACGTTTCTGGCGTTGGTGACCCTGCTATTGCATCGCTCAAACGGATCCTTTGGCTAACGGATCGATTGGGGCACACCGCCAAGAATTTGGCGGTGGGATTCTGGTTGACATCCGCCCCCTTTTACTTCGTAGAAAGGCGAATGAGTAACTGGCTGCAGAAGTCGCGATCGCGACGGGGAGACGCACCCAGCTTGGAGGGCAGCGCGACAGTTCGAAGAGGCAATCCGTAGCACTCGCGAGATGCAGCAGAGACTTAACACCATTCCCTCTGATTCAGCACGGATCTGCGGGCAAGCTCTAGCGGGCATGCATGACAAACTCGATCAAGAAGTGACACTTGTTGCTGAACCTATGAGAGAACTCTCGGGCGCGGATTAACCTTTTTTAACCAAGCTATTTCAAGGGGCAGTACCGTGACGATTCGAGCGAATTTTGTTGAAACGCTTGCCAGTGTATTCGTGCTCATACTCGGTGCATCTGAATCTGCTTGCTCGCAGACGATTGCTCCTACTTTAAAACTCGCTGTGTCCAAGACAGATTCTGGATATCGGACACCGGGAAGAAGCCTGTGGGAATCAAGTTCTGCCGCTACTTCAGCGAGCAAGTAGAAGGTTTGACAGAACCCTAACGCGTACAAAATAGCAAAGGCGGATCGCCCTCCATCCGCAGACTCAAGCCTACCTTTACGCGGGTGGCTGGACATGTGGAGGCCGTCAAACTGAAGAAGTCTCACGTGCCGAGTCAATACCAAGCCGCGAAAGAGCCCCAGATCGCTCGAAGCCATTGGCAAAGAATACAGCCCTATCGTTTGCATGTGGCTCTGCTGCCGTTTCTCGGCGAACAAGAACTATTCCGCCAATATCGATTCGATGAAGAGTAGGACAGTGAGCAAAACTTGAAGCTCATGGAGAAGACGCCTGAAATACAGAAGCCTTAGTTCTATTAAGGAAGATATCGAGAACGGACGAACTCATTACATGGGAGTCATCACCTCAAACAGTGTGCTTGGCGAAGCGGCCGATTGCAAACTGAAAGACATCACTAATGGAACATCCAACACACTGCTTGTGTTTGAGCTGGAATGCGAAGTCGAACGGGCCAATCCGCAAGGCTATCCTGCCGTAAACGACTCGAACTTTGGCGATCTGTCGGTAGCATGTAATCAGATGCTGCCGGTACTCATGGCCGACAGTGAGGTGAGCGATTCGACGGAGGCAACAGCAAGCTGCTGCAAAAGCTCGTAATTCGTGATGGTGGCGAGCAATTGCCGAAGACTTTTAAGGACTTTCCTCTTGCGGGAGCATCATGTCGGGAGATTGCTTCCGATTTGTAGTCTTGTCAAACAGCCATAGGATCAACCAAATCACGGACATGTAGGCTAACAAGATAAAATTCAGCAGAACGCCTTGAACAATCGTGTTCATGTAGACGGGTAAGAACCCGACGGAGACCTCTTGCTGATCAAACCCTTGCACCATACTCGTTTGAAGCACCGCATCGGTGATGCCCGTACTGATGATCCCCACAAAGAGATCGATTCCCACTCCGACCGGAAATGCAATGGAAATAACGATGCGTGTTCCATAGCCTATCTTGGCAATGACTCTGACGAACGGCAGCTTCAGAAAACGCTGCGTGAAGGGCCGCATTTCTAAGAAAGCGTAGCCGAGTATGAATGTGGCAATGCCAAGACTCATCGCCACGATCTGCTCAGCGCCTGCCCCAACAGTGATGCACCCCCAAAAGAAACTAGGGGCAGCGCTAACGATGCACACCAGTGACCATTTCACGAACGCGCTACGATAACTGGGCGGCCTATTGGGATCGGCCCTCCAATTCTGTGTCGCTTCCCGAGCGTCATCCAGCTGAGTCACCGCATAGGGATTTGAGTCAGCTTCAGTGCTTGAGATGATCGGCGGATTCTCATGTGGAGGCTCAAGGGCCATCGGCAATTCCCTCAAATGCTCTAGAACCAACTGGAAACAGT
>PKCQ01000633.1 GCA_002862265.1 Planctomycetaceae bacterium
GGGCGTTGAGCCCGACATTCGGGGAGCAACGACCTTGAGAGACCTGTTGGCGAAACATCGAAACCAAGACGATTGCCGTGCTTGTCACGCAAAAATTGATCCGCCCGGATTTGCTTTGGAGTCCTTCAATCCAATCGGAGGCTTTCGAGAGCATTTTCGCTCGCTCGGCGAAGGCGATAAAGTTAACCTGGAAATTCAAGGGCGAAAAGTCAGATATCTTTTGGGGCCGGCCGTGGACTCGAGTGGTGAATTGCCCAACGGTCTGGAGTTTGCTGACTACAAACAATTTCGCAAACATTTGGCCTCAGATCCCCGGACTTTGGCTCGCAGTCTTGTTAAAAAATTGCTAACGTTCGGAACGGGTCGAGAAATGGGATTTTCCGATCGAGAAACCATTGAGAAAATCCTAGACAAGTGTGCTGGTGAGCAATATCGAGTGCGTGACCTGCTTGAGCAATCGATTCTCAGTGAAGCTTTTCGTCGTAAGTAAACATTCAACCTGACAAGAGTAAGCTTATGAGCCGCGAAAGAAGATCAAAAGCGTTAAGTCGAAGAACTCTGTTGCGTGGTTTGGGGGCTACAACCGTTGCGTTTCCTCTGTTTGAGTCGGTGAGTTGTCTCGAGGGGACTTCGGCAAGTGTCGGTGCGTCGCCTAAGAGAGCAGTCTTCATCTGCGCGAGCTTGGGGTTTCATGCCCAAAATCTGTTTCCGAAGGAGGCAGGCAGGCTTAAGGCCGAGACGCCTTACTTGCTGAAACTGGCCGACCACTTTGATCAGTGTACGCTTTTCAGTGGGTTGTCGCATCCGGAGCAGCAGGGGAACAACGGCCACGCATCTGGATTGACCTTTCTCACTTCGGCGCAGCGTCCCGGACTGGCTGGCTTCAAGAATACGATCTCTCTGGACCAACGTATTGCTCAGCGAGTTGGGCTCGAGACTCGGTTTCCATATCTTGCCTTGTCTACGCGCAACGGTAGTTCGCTTTCTTGGACCGCAAGTGGAGTGAATATTCCTGGCGTAAGCTCTCCAGCGAAGCTTTTCAAGCGTCTGTTTGTGGCTGGTACCAAGGAAGAAATTCGAAAGGAGCTGAGTGATCTGCGCCGCGGTCGAAGTGTCCTCGATACGGTAGCAACCCGAGCAAAGCAGATTCAACCAAAGGTGAATTCAAAAGATCGCGAGAAAGTCGAGCAGTATCTTTCTTCGGTTCGGGAGTTGGAGCAGCGACTGCAGGAGAGTGAGGGGTGGTTACAAAGAGAAAAACCAAAGGTTGAGGCGGAGATTCCTGAGGATATTGCGGACCGAGATAATGCGATTGAGCGCCAGCGTCTGCTGTATGATATGGTTGTGTTGGCGCTGCAGACTGACTCCACTCGAACCGTTACCTTGGAATTGGGCGGGCTGAATTCCGTCCCCAAAGTTCAAGGCGTTTCAAGTGACTGGCACAATCTCTCGCATCACGGAAAAGATCCTGAAAAAATCAAAGAGTTGCAGTTGATCGAAGCAGCAGAGTTCGAGGTGTTCTCTGAGTTCTTAGGCAAGCTAAAAAGTGTTACTGAATCTGAAGGTAGCCTTCTCGACAGCACAGCTGTTCTATTTGGCTCAAACTTAGGCAACGCAAGTTCCCATGATTGGCACAATCTGCCGATCTTAATGGCTGGCGGAGGTTATCGACATGGAAACTATGTTCTCCAGGATGCCAAGAAAAATACGCCATTGGCCAATCTTTTTGTATCAATGGGACAGCACATGGGGCTTGAGTTAGAGCGATTTGGAAGCAGCACAGCGGCGGGCGTGAACGGGCTCACCAAGAGCTGATCGATTTGAGACTCTGGCGGATAGGTTGAGCTTGAAACGTTATATTCTACATGCCGCAAGTTTGTGGCTGGTTTTCGCTGCTTTAACAACGAATTTGCCAGCGAATGACACACGCCCCAACGTGCTATTTATCTACCTCGATGACATGAACGATTGGATCTCGTTGCTGGATCCATCGTCACCTATCAAGACGCCCAATTTAGAGCGACTTGCTCGGCAAGGGACGTTGTTCTCAAGAGCCTATTGTATGTCTGCGGCTTGCAATCCCTCTCGAGTAGCAACACTGACCGGGCTGCGACCGACCACCAGCGGAGTTTACGGTAACAAGACGGATTGGCGTGCTGCGCTTCCGAGTCGCAAAACGATCATGCAGCAGTTCCAAACCGCCGGTTATCAGGTGTTCGGAGCGGGTAAGATCTTTCATCACCACCTAAATGGCGCCTTTCATGATGACGCGTCTTTCGATGCGTTTCAGCCGATGCGAAAACAGTTGTATCCGCCGGAGAAGCTGAACGGTGCTTCGAAATACGGCTCACGAAATACGGATTGGGGAAGCTGGCCGAATCGAGAGGAAGACAGTATCGATTTTGGAACCGCGAGTTACTGTATCGATGTTTTGAAGTCTGCTCAGCTACGTCGGCAAAAAGCGAAGGAATCAGGTGAAGCAGTTGCCCCCTTTTTCTTGGCTTGTGGAGTTTTCAAGCCTCACTCTCCCTTTTTTGCTCCGGCCAAATACCAGAGAGATGGGGGGCTGGAGCAGATGCCAATGCCACTCCGCAATTCCGCCGACTGGGATGATCTGCCCTCGGGTGCAGCGAATTTAATTCGGAGTAAGAAGTGGTTTTGGGATGGCATGCAAAGACTGGATAATAGCCGTAGCGGTGTCTACCAAGAGTTTGTGGAAGCCTACGCCGCCTGCTGTCGTTTTGCCGATGCGCAGGTCGGAAGGGTTCTGAAATCGCTTGAAGACACCGAGGCAGCCAAGGACACCGTTGTGATCCTGCTCTCCGATCATGGATTTCATTTAGGCGAGAAAGATCACATTGAAAAGTTCGCACTTTGGGAGAAGTCGAATCACATACCGCTGATTATCGTTGCACCCGGAGTAACGACGGCAGGAAGCGTCTGCGAACAGCCAGTGGATTGTAGTGTGGTTTATCCAACGCTGCTAGATTTGTGTGATCTTCCAGCTGATCCTAGTTGTGATGGCCAGTCGCTGCGGCCGCTACTGCAGTCGCCCGACAAAACTTGGGAGCGTCCCGCACTGATGACATACGGGCGCGGAAATCACGCGGTTAGGAATGGGCGTTGGCGTTACATAAGCTACTCCGACGGTTCCGCAGAGCTCTATGATCATAAGACGGATCCAAACGAGTGGAAGAACCTAGCGAATTCTCATCATCGAGTGCACCAAGATGCCGTTGCAGAGCTGAGCAAGTGGCTTCCTCGAGCGGAGGCTTGGGAGGCAAAGGACTTGAAACCGAAAAAATCTCGTTGATCCTTCTGTTGTTGATCGAACTATGCCTGCCGGGTGGTGCAAGCCACAGTAGAGCACGACCTGAATACCTCCGCTCAAGTGGGGCATTGCGAGATCAACGCACAACGCTGCGCTCAGCCACAATTACACCTTTCTTTGGCTATATGAGCGCAGGTAGCAACCTAGTGTCTGTTGAGACATTGTGAGTGGAATGGGCAGAAGCCGCCGCCCGAGCCTACTTTCAAAAGACAGGTGGCCAACGCCTTGCCGCTTTTCTGGTTCCATTGTTTGACAGAGACTAGTCGTAGTGAAGCAACCTGCCCGTTGCGCGTTCTACACCAATTAGAGCGTAGCCGGTACGCAAACTGTCGGACGCGTTTGCAACGGACCGTGCCATGAGAAGTTATTCGATGGGGCGGATAGAAAGAATTGTGCCGCGGATGGGGGTGATCGTCACAGGGTTGTGTGGAATCAAGCTCAATCCCGCATCGCCTAGCCAGATGAAGACCTGATTCTCTCATCACCGGTGTATCAGAAAATGGGAGCGGCTCACGCCCAGGGTGCTCCAAGATTGAGATACAATTAACCCTTTCCAGACGCGATTGTAATCCCAGCCTCGAGTCGCTTGATTCTGCCTGAACACGTCTCGCTAAGTCATCCTCCCCTCAGCATCCGCTATGTCTAATTCTACCCGTCGATATTTTCAGATTTGTTTTGGTGCCCTTATGGCTAGCATCGGAATGACTTCTGGTAGCGAAGCGGCAGATAGGCCCAATGTGTTGTTCTTGGCTGTCGACGACATGAAGGACTGGGTGAATTGCTTGGGCGGCTACGAAGGAACGGTCAAGACACCAAATATAGATCGATTGGCATCGCAGGGAACGCTGTTTACGAACGCACACTGCGCATCACCCAAGTGTGCGCCCTCTCGTGCAGCAATCATGACAGGGCTTTGCCCTTCAACGACCGGCTTGTATGACAACGGACACTGGTGGCTGCCAAACCACCCTGAGATATTGACACTCCCAGTCTACTTCAAGTCCATAGGCTACAACGTGTTCGGAGCCGGCAAGATTTTTCATCACACGGCCGGTAACAATCCGCCGAACCAGTGGGATGACTTCCAGCGGCTACTGTTTCGGAATGACCCTTGGTTTCGCGGCAGTAAGAAGAATTACCCTTGGTCAAAAGTAGACGAGTTCCCGATAGGATTTCCCTTTAGCAAAGTCTCGGGGCTGGGCCACGAGAACGATTGGGGGGCGCTCTCAATCGAAGCTGAACAATTCGATGATGCACTTACCGCCCAGTATGCAGTTGACTTTCTTGAAGGTCGAGGGATCTCCGGTAAGATGGCTGGGCGACCATTCTTCCTGGCGTGTGGGATTTTTCGGCCGCACCTGCCGTGGTACGTCCCGAGGGAGTTCTTCGAGCTTTACCCGATCGATGAGGTCGCGTTGCCTCGATTACTAGAGGGAGACTTGGAAGACATTCCAGCTGCCGGAAAAGCCTTTGCCAAAGCAAGACAATCCGACCTAGAAAGCATTCGCAAAGCGGGGCGATACGGTGAAGCTGTGCAAGCGTACTTGGCGAGTATTAGTTATGCCGACTATCAGGTGGGGCGAGTTCTCAATGCGCTGGATACTAGTCCGTACGCATATAACACAATTGTGGTTTTTTGGTCGGATCATGGTTGGCACCTCGGAGAAAAAGGGCATTGGCACAAAACAACGTTGTGGGA
>PKCQ01000293.1 GCA_002862265.1 Planctomycetaceae bacterium
GGGGACTCGAAAACAAAAAGAAAGCCGTTACCGCTGCAGATGGAAAACGCCAAGTCGCCCAAGCCGATCTCGCCGAACGGGATCAAGCACTGGCCGCCGCCAAGGACAGTGCCGATCGGGCAGCGGCCAAAATCCCTGAGCTCGAACAACTTATCACACGCGAGCAAGAACTGCAGAAGCAACTTGAGCAGAGCTTACAAACTGTCGAGACCACGGCGATTCCAAAGGAAATCCTTGCCGCCGAAGTTTCGCCCGATGGATCACAGGCGGTGTTAGCTGGCGGTGACAAACAACTCCGCATTTATTCTTTAAGTAATGGTTCACCCGAGCTGAATCTCGCGACGAGCGACACTTTGATGCATCTCTTGCCCTTAAGTCACACTGGGCTGCAGGGCATTACTACGTCAGGGCAATTGCTTTCCTTGCCGCTAAAACCGAGTTGGCTGTTGGAGCACAACTTGGGCAATCCAGAACAGTCGCCCTTCAGCGATCGCATCACGGCTCTAGACTTCAGTCCCGATGGAAAGATGCTGGCTGTTGGCGGCGGCCCACCCAGTCGCTTTGGTGATGTGCACCTTGTTTCCGTCGAATCAGGTCAAGTTGCGAAGAACTTGGGTGAAGTGCACAGCGATACGGTCTTCAGCTTGAAATTCTCGCCTGATGGTCGTCAGCTGGCTAGCGCTGGGGCGGACAAACTATGCAAGACAATTGATGTCGCCTCAGGGAAAGCTCTGAGATCTTTTGAAGGCCATACTCACCACATTCTGGGCCTTGCCTGGCGAGACGACGGACAAGTGCTCGTTACGGCCAGCGCGGATGCCAGCATTAAAGTCTGGCGAGCCGAATCGGGCGAACAGATCCGAACCATCGGAGGTTTTCGCAAGGAAGTCACGGCGGTACAGTTCGTTGGCTTGACCCATCACTTTGTCATGTCCGACGCT
The DNA here is from genome assembly GCA_002862265.1 of Planctomycetaceae bacterium. GTDB lineage: Bacteria > Planctomycetota > Planctomycetia > Pirellulales > Pirellulaceae > Aureliella. The sequence continues at coordinate 942 of PKCQ01000293.1, forward strand.
GCTGGCTCGATCCGCCTCTATAACGCTGATGACGGAAAGCAGCTTCGGGTCTTCTCAGGTGCAAAGGATGCAGTTTTTGGCGTGACCGTCTCTGGCGACGAAACCAAAGTTTCCGCTGGGGGCCAACTCGGCCGGATCTGGACGTGGCAACTGAGCGATGCCAAACTGCTCAGCACTCAACCACAAGCTCGATAACACTGCCCTCAACAAATACAAGCACGCCGCCCAAATCCGTGAGTCCTGTTGGCTCACTACCATCAGCTGATCTCGATTCCTCGATCAACATCTAGAAGCAGGCATCGGCTTACTTTGGCCAAATTGCGTTAATACTAGCATTCTTAATGCGCGGTGCGCGAATGTACAAAACTCCAACTCTTTTGAAAAACTTTCCAAGTTTTCTTTTTTGAGCCTGTAAGGCAACGCTTCTTCTGTCGTCATTCTTTGTGTAATCGCTATTGCCTTCCAGCAAAGTGTTTTGCTAGCAATAGAAATCAAACGAGAATAAGGGGCGAATTGCTGGCTTGGCGATATTTCTGAGACTTTCTCGGTGCATCTCCAAACGAGAGACCAAAGGTGTCTTAGTGATAACGCCTAATGGCGTAGCAGTTGAGAGTCAGCTGTTTTGGACCTACTTTCATTGGCTGAAGCCGCAGAAGCACGAACCCAGAAGTTATCAAGGTTGGCTCGAATGCCCACCAGAACAACTTGCCTTCCGCCTTCAAACGTCAAGACTTGGTGCAGCACTTACTTTCAACGCGGATCGAAAACGCAAACGGAATGCTTCAACGCATCTCCCTGCAAAATGATCCAACTAACCCTGCCATTGCTAGCAACACTCGCGCTATTTGGTTTAGCGATTTGGGAAAAGCTATGGCGTTTTCGAACTCAAGACATTCATTTTCGTTAGGAAAAGAAAAGCTGTTCGGTTCGCATTTTAATCGTGACTGGCACGCTGGTTGCGATCGGATTGAGTCCAGGACTCATTGAATTTTTCTAATGCAAATGGAGTCTTTTACCAAGAATGGTTCTTTTGAAGCGATTTAGTTGAGCAGAACAAAGAGCCGCAACACTCAAGGAGGTCCAAGATGTTAGTGCTAAGTAGAAAAGAAGGCGAGAAGCTGGTTATCGGTGACAACGTAACTTTGGTTGTCTCTAAGATCTCGGGCAATCGAGTCACCGTTGGAATTGAGGCGCCCGCCGACGTGAAGATTTTCCGTGGTGAACTTGCCCGTAAAGAGGAAGAAGAACCGAAGCCTCGAGTCGTGCCTTTGCGTCGCGCTGCAACGGTGACCATCGATCTGGACGACCTACTGTCCGGCGATGCCGAAGCGGAAGCAGAGCTTGAAAAGCACGCTGTTTAGATTGCATGCAGACGTACCGCTCGTAGTGGACATGGCAGCGAGTCCGGAGCAATGCGACCCTCGTAGGCCGCTAACGAGCGCAGCGCTGTCACGGTTCCTGAGGAAGAGCAGACTCTCATGCCACGGCGGACGTTGCTAGGCGCAAAGTCTTGACGGCTTCGGCTAGGCTTCGTCCTAAATCCGGCTTCAGACCAAGCTCAACTACCAAGCAACCTCGCGACGATGTTTCGGGCTTCGTTTTCGCAAGTGGTGCCTTCGACGATCGTACGCCCTCCGCGAAAAATGGTCAGCTGGTGTTCCGGCAATGTGAGTTTGACGAAGTAGGCGTTTTGCTTCAGCTCACCCTGCTCTGCAACTTTCCGAGCAATAGTATCAAGACTTTCACCGGCCGCCTGGGGACTCTCGAGTTGCACCGCGTTCTTGCCGCAAAGGATCGAGGCTGTGGTGCGGATCTCGCCATCGAGAAACGGATACTCGCCGCGAACACAACACGGACAGTTTTCGCTTCGCCGCAGATCGACAATGCGGCAATCGTTGTTCCAAGTATCGAGTACGATTAAACCTGGACACAAGCTTTGCTCGTTGCCGGATAGCAATTTGAGCGCCTCCCCTACCTGCCAGCTGGCGATAATACCTATCGCGGATCCGAGCACTCCCGCACTATCGCAAGTCTCAATGCCATCGCGCGGTGGCAAGTCTGGAACCAAACAGCGGAAGCAGGCACTCTTTCCAGGAACGATGCTGAGAATCTGACCGCTAGCGCCAAGACATCCAGCGTGTATCCAAGGTTTCTTTTCTCGTACACAGAAGTCGTTGACTAGAAACCGCGTTTCGAAGTTGTCCGTGCCATCAAGAATGAGATCGCAGTCACCGGCGAGATCAACGATGCTACGGTAGTCCAGGTCCTCGACACGAGCTTCTATTTCAACTGCCGAATTGATTCTAGCAAGCTTTTGCTGGGCTGCCAAAGCTTTCGGCCTCGCCTCTGTTGCATCCTCTTCGTCAAACAGCGTCTGACGTTGAAGATTGGAAAGCTCAACCCAATCCCGATCGACGAGACGCACGAAACCAACTCCAGCCCGAACTAAGCGTTCGGCAATCATCGATCCGAGTGCACCACAGCCGATGACGACTGCCCTACTCTGGCTGATCCTCTTCTGCCCGTCCTCGCCGATGGGCCCAAAGCGTTCTTGGCGTGAGTATCGAGAGGATAGAGCAGACATAGAAAAGAAACATTTCGGACAGAATTACTTAGCTAGCAATCTCATTCTACATTGCAGCCGCTTACGGGAATTTTGTACTCTCTCCAAGTTCACTACTTGAGCGAGTAAAGACTCAATCGTTTGCGTCTTATGCATGTAATTAGCATTTGAATTGTAACCGCCGATCGTAACCACGCGTCGGGGAAAAAACACCCTCTCCGCTCGCATTACTCACGACTCTCCGAATGGAGAGTCAGATTGATCACATCATGCGAACTAGCATCATTGTTCCGATTTACAACGAAGTTGAAAACCTGCCTTTGCTTGTCGAGCAAGTCGGACGGGTAATAGACCAGCTCGAAGGCGAGTCGGAGTTACTCCTGATCAATGATGGCTCCAAAGATGGTTCGACAGAGTTAATGAACGAACTTGCCTCGAAAGACGCGCGAATTGTCGTCGTTCATTTTCGAAAAAACTACGGTCAAACCGCCGCAATGCAAGCCGGTCTCGAGCAAGCTCGCGGAGAATACCTTGTCACCCTGGACGGCGATCTGCAGAACGAACCTCGGGACATTCCTCGCATGCTCGAGAAGCTCGACGAAGGCTACGACTTAATTCACGGCTGGCGAAAGAACCGCAAAGATACATTGGTCACTCGAAAAATCCCGAGCAAAATCGCTAACTGGCTCATATCGAAAGTCACCCGTTTCCCAATCCACGATCTGGGCTGTACCCTAAAAGCCATGCGTCGTGAAATTGCGGAGGAGCTTGAACTTTACGGAGAGATGCACCGCTTCATTCCTATTCTAGCGCACTGGCGGGGAGCGCAGTGCTTCGAGATGGTAACGACACATCATCCGCGTCGGTTTGGACAGACCAAGTACGGCTTGTCGCGGACTTTACGAGTTGTGCTCGACTTGCTGACCGTCAAATACATGCTGGACTACTACAGCAGCCCAATGAAACTCTTCGGTCGTCTCGCGTTTGGATTCCTGGCAGTTGGTGCCACGATGCTGTTTGCAACGGTTGGGATGAAGTTGGCTTACAACTTTGATATGACCGGAAATCCATTGCTGATTCTTGGAACGCTGATGAGTATCGTTAGCGTGCAAATGTTCAGCACGGGATTGCTGGGCGAAGCCAACACGCGACTCTACTATCGCCGCGATGAACGTCGTCCGTTTGCGATTCGTGAAGTCCGCCGATCTGGGCCCAGTGAGGATGCCGCACCAGAATTGACCGTGCATCGCGCAGCTTGAGAATACAAGTATGAAGTGCAAACTATCGAATGAGTCCTAATATCCAGCACACGTTTGTTGACCGTTTGGCCATCTGCTGCGAGCACCTGACAGTGGACCTGCTTTGGTTCCGCTTACGCTTCGACTTGCACCGGGTACTCGCGTGTGCGAATGACGAAGCAAGCCGTTGCAAGGAGCGTCGCACTGTAGCCAATCAAAATCATGATGGTAATATTCATCATCATCATCATCATCGTCATCATCATTACGATCATCATG
>PKCQ01000308.1 GCA_002862265.1 Planctomycetaceae bacterium
CAGCACCTCATGACCAGAGCAAAATCGACCCATTTCGTTGGTTGTCTAGCTTTCTCGCTCGGACTTGGATTCGAACTCTAGTTTGTGGCTGCATTGTGATCCTGCTGTGCTTCCTTTCGCAGTCTTTTTCGAATTGGATATTCCTTGTTCGCTATACGTGATAGGGATCATCAAATCTTAGAGAATGAGTCCTACGACCTAACACCGCCAAAAAATTGACATGAATTGAGAAGAAAAAGTTTTCTGTGAAGCTGAGTTCACCGAGAGTGTCACGACACACCGGTTCACGGGCGGCGTCATAGGTTTCGCCGCATTGATCATCGGGGGACCTCTGATACCGATCTGGTTCATCGTGAGGCAATTCCTCACGAAGATGTAACTGGATTCTCACATAGCAACGCTGACGAACCGTAGCTTGCGAGTGTCCAAACGCATTTGGACCCAAATAGAGAGAGCGGTTCCGCTCGATTGCATCACTGCTGTGGGCGTTTTTCAAGGAACATTGATGCGGTATTTCGGGGGGCGGCGTCTTCGATGGAAACTGCTGGCCAGTCCGCCATGGGAGCTTTGATTCATCTCATTGGGAGCAAGGACGGCCGTACCTTCAAGGCAGCGGTACTTAAGCAAAGAGACTTGGTTGTCGGCTCGAATGAGAATGTTGCTCAAGTCGAATCTCAAGCGTTCGTTGTATCATCAAATGCGGCTTCCTTTCTAAATGTTTGCGAAAAGATGCTGGCTGTGCTGGAACGCATCGAAAAGAAACTTGACAAGTAAACAGCTCCGCTTCGTCGAGTAGAATGCATCCTCGGTTTGCTCGCAGCTTCTTGTTGGGCGATTGCTTGATGCATTACATCGCTGTAATTCTTTTAGCTTCCAGTTTGGCTTGCTCGCCACTTGCTGCGCAGGAATCGTGGCCGCAATGGCGTGGCCCGAATGGCACAGGGGCGATTGCTGCCGAATTGCCGATCCAATGGTCGCCGGACGAAAATATTCGTTGGAAAACGCCACTTCCAGGACGGGGGCACAGCTCTCCTGTCGTTTCGGATGGCCTGATATTTTTGACCACGGCCATTCCTGTTGGCGAGAAATTCCCACCGCGGCCCAGTGGTCGCCCCGGAGCTCACAACAATTTGCCGGTCGAGAGTAGGTTCCAATTCGTGGTTCTCGCCGTGAATGCGGACGATGGAAAGCTTGCTTGGCAGACAGTCGTGAAGGATGCAATTCCGCTCGAAGGTGCTCATGAGACCGGCAGCCTCGCCTCAGCCTCCGCCGTTTGCGACAAGGAGCACGTTTACGCCTTCTTTGGCTCGCAAGGACTGTATTGTTTGGATCGCTCGGGAGAGATTAGGTGGAAGCGTGGGTTCGGCCAAATGCATTCGAAACATGGCCATGGCGAGGGTGCCTCTCCGGTGCTTTGGGGAGATGTAATTGCCATTAATTGGGACCATGAGGAACAGTCTTTCGTGACTGCACTCGACAAAAAAACGGGCGCTGCATTGTGGCGCAAGGATCGCAAGGAAGTAACTTCTTGGAGCACTCCGATTGTTGTCGAAGTGAAGGGAAGGGCACAACTGATTGTGGCTGGAACCAATCGTGTTCGTGGCTACGACTTAGAATCTGGAGACGAGATCTGGCAATGTGGCGGGATGTCCGCCAACATCGTTGCCACTCCGGTGTACGAAAATGGAATCCTTGTTGTCGGAAGCAGCTACGAGAAGCAATACTTGATGGCGATTCGGCTCGCAAATGCCAGAGGAGACATCACTGGAAGCGAGGCCGTCTTGTGGGACCGGATGCAAAGAACGCCTTATGTCCCATCGATGCTGCTCCATCGCGGAGTCGTGTGTTTTCTCGCTCACTATCAGAATGTATTCACGGCTGTCTCCGCTGAAAGTGGTGAGCCGGATCCAGGCACGATGCGACTCGGGGCGTTGGGAAGCATCTATGCCTCACCAGTCGCCGCAGGAAAGCATATCTACGTCACGGATTTGCTCGGAACAACCATGGTGGTTGAGCTTGGCGAAAACCCACGGCCGGTCGCCATCAATCCACTCGATGAATCAGTCAATGCCTCTCTGGCCTTCTATCGCAAGCGCATTCTGATTCGCGGCGAAAAGCATTTGTATTGCATTGAGTAGCAACAAAATTCGAGCTTGACGAGCAAAGTCTTGACCACTGAGTCTGAGAATCCGTACGCACCGCCTGAGGTCGAAGAGACTTTTAAGCCGCCACAGGAAAATTATGAGGATGATCTCGTCTTTCGTTCAGGCAGCGATGTACACATATTTAGGAATGCGGCGCTACCGGCTCGTTGCATGATGACTGGAGAGGAGACAGCTGCGTCGGTATTGTTCGCCACTACTTGGCACCCGAGCTGGATCAATTGGTTAATCCTACCTGGAATATTACCTTATCTCGTTGTCGCAAGTGCTTTTCGTCAGAAAGTGAACTTGCTGTTGCCGATTACGGAGAGCCTCCTGGAGAAACATGACCGAATCATCCTTGGCGGCCTTGGGCTTATGCTAGCCGCAATCGTATTTTTTATCATGCTAATGCTCATGACACCGCCTGCATTGCATCGCTTTTCGAATTTCCCCATAGTGCTGTCAGTATTGTGCGGACTGCTTGGTTTTCTTACAGCGAGTCGATGGCCAGTATCCGTTCGAATCATCTACGCTTCTAACAATCTCTTAGTTCTTCGCGGTGCGCATCGTGATTACCTAAGGCATTTGCCAGATTTACCGGCCGACACGCTCAGGAGTGACAAAAGAGATGTCTAACCCAGATTTACCAGATGCTCCGTTGGGCATGGTCGAGACTGGCTTTGCTCCGATTCATTTCGCCGCTCGGATTCCGGACGTTGCTGGAGTCAAGCATGCTCTGGAATCCCGGGGCAATATGAAACTTGCCAGTGAGCACGGAAGAACTCCTTTGCAAATGGCGGCAGCAGGGGCAGCTGGATGTCGTTTAATTTCTGGTGCAGGCCGGCGAGGCAAAGCATTGGCCGAACTCTTTAGGCCAAACGCCCCTGAAATATTACTGGAGTCCCAGCGTGTTCCGCAGGAGCGAATGGAGGCTGCGGCTTGGTTGTCATTTCGTTGACGGCAGAACCGGTTGTCTAGGCCCAAATTCATTTACCCAAAGCTCGAGTTTCCGAAGCAACGGGTATCTTATCAACCGGGTTTGTTTTCTCCGGCAAATCACACTCGTTAGTACATCGTCCAGTCCAGTTGAGACGGTTGCGAGCGAAAACAGCGTAGCCCCATTCAGCCAGCTGTCGAATGACCGGCAAGCGAGTTGGCCAAACGAGCCATCCAAATCCAATCGCGGAGTAAAGTCGCCGAAAAACTTCGACTCCGATTATCCAGTTACCGTCCGGTAGTCTGCCATGAATCTCAGCCATGAGTTGATCCATCGTTCTGCCGTACTCTGCAGGCTGGAATTCGGAGCCTGCGATATCCGTAAAGCGAATGCGTTGTCTACGTCGGTCGAACCACCGCAGCATTTGAATTTCACGCAGGCACAGCGGGCAGTCGCCATCGTAGAAGACTTCGATGTCAAAATCAGCAAACTCGCCGGCAAACATGCCATCTATCCCTTGGTGGAATTCAGAAAAGTTCATATTGTTTCAAAGAATCGAAACAGTGAAGCATCGGCACATTATAGGTTTTCGACAAGCAACGGGCCTGAAGCACCGCCGGCTACCGGCTGAGCCTATTTTGCCTTCATTCGAATGGAAAGAATTTATGAGCGCTGCAACACCGGAATTAGCCAAGTATGAATTGGATGGGTTCTTGCGTTTTGAGGGCCATGAGAGTGGCTTGCTTCAAGGTGTCGTGACCACCAAACTTTGCACAGGAAGGTTTTTCCTGCACGGGGCACACGTTGTCGACTTTCAACCTGCTGGTGAGGAGCCTGTTTTATTCCTGAGCTCGGAAGCAGTCTACCGCGACGGAAAGGCGATTCGCGGCGGAGTTCCCATTTGCTTTCCTTGGTTCAATGCTAAAAAACTGCCCAACGGAGATGTGGATCAAGACTCTCCAGCTCATGGTCTTGTACGACAGCAGCCGTGGCAGATGCTATCTTCATCTAAGGAAGAAGCAGGGCTTCAAGTTGTTCTGGGCCTTTATAGCGAGCCTTATCGGCTTGAATATAAGTTGACATTCGGAAGCAAACTTCACGTCAATATGACGATCCACAACGTCTCCGAACAAACACAAGAGCCTGAAGTGGCTTTGCACACCTATTTTCGAGTTGCGGACTTGGGCGAGATGACCGTGGAAGGTGACGTGGTCGGTCTCCCTTTCCTGGATCAGCTCACGGGGGAAACACATCCAGGAGCCAATGCCCCGATCGCTTTCAATGCAGAGACCGATCGGATCTATCATGGCGCAGCCCCACGTATCGACGTCTGCGATCCGGCGGCCAACCGAAAAGTCATTCTAGAAAGCTCTGGTTCTAGCTCCACCGTGGTATGGAATCCTTGGATTGCCAAGGCAGCTCGCATGGCGGACTTTGGCGACGAGGAATATCAGCAGATGTGCTGCGTGGAAACCGCGAATATCGGTGAGGATCGAATGCGGGTAGCCCCCCGCGCGAAGACCGAAATCGGATTCGAGCTGCGTACGGAAACCTTCTAATCGTATCCCGCCGCCGCAAAGTAGAAGCTACAATAGACGTCGCCCTGTCTTCCAAAACTTAACACGATGGATCCCGTGCAACCAATTCTAAGACGATCGCCTACCTCGTTTCTGCGTCTGGCGTTCGCCAGCGTCTTCTCTACCTGTTTCCTGGTTGTGTTTTCGCCAGCGTTAGTGGCCGCAACTGAAGCGGCTCAAATCGTGATTGATGGGGGTGGTGATGTCGCCGACGCAGGTGCTGCCGCTGCTGAGGCAGCGATAGCAGACGGGGCTGAGAGTTCCGCTGCGGCAGAGGCAACCAGGTTTGCCGTTGAGCGGGTGATGCACAGATGCGGTGCGAGTGCAACAGAGGCACAGGCAGCGGCAGCAACAGCAGTGC
>PKCQ01000211.1 GCA_002862265.1 Planctomycetaceae bacterium
ACCACAAGTTCGACGCGATCACCATCCGCGACTACTACTCAATGGCGGCCGTGTTTCAGGCCGTCGAATTTGGCAGCCGGTTTCCCGAACTGTCAGAAGACCATCCGCGCCGCGTCCGAGGCAAAGAACTGTACGCGGAGATCTTCAAGCTGCATGGAAAGCTGCTGCCAATGGGACCTTGGGAAGAGGACTGGTTCGGCTACAAGGAACTGCACGTTGCCCCGAAGACAACACAGAAAGTCCGCATCACTTTTAATTGGCGCGGAGTACGGCTGGACGAAATTGAAATCTTCGGCCCCGCCGACCGACACAAGAATCTCGCCCTCGCTACGGAAGGTACGAAAGCGTTCAGTCCATCTGACATGGCGGTGATTCGCGCTGACCTGCACAACGTCAACGACGGCGAGTTTGGCACTCAGGCATGGGGGGCAAAGACACCTAAGGAAAGCAAGGACAAACCGTGGATCGAGTTTACCTTCACGAAGCCTCACGAGATCGACCGCATCCGGCTCAGCACCAACCGCGAAGATTTCTTTGAGACCGACTATCTGCAGAACCTGAATAAGTACAATTTCGGAGACTATCGAGTTGAAGTTCAGACAGCCGACGGCGAGTGGCGGCAAATTGCTTCGACGATGGCGTTCGGCCAAATGAACAAGAAGCATCCATCGCGAGCGGGATTACTGACACAGCTTCAGAAATTGATTGAACAGGTAAATGAAGAGGGACCGCAGCCCAGCTTTGTTGCTCGCTTCATCAGGCCGGTCAAGACGCATGTGCTGGGAAGGGGCAGTCCCGAAAACCCTCGTTATGAAGTATTTCCTGCGGGCATCGAGGTGCTCGATGGCAATCTGCACATCGAGCCAAACGCGTCCGGTCGTCAGCGTCGTAAAGCCTTCGCCCAGTGGCTTACCGATCCAGCCAATCCACTGACGTCACGCGTGGCTGCCAACCGTATCTGGCACCATATCTTTGGACGCGGCATCGTAGCAACGACGAGCGACTTCGGTGCAGCGGGCGCACCACCGACGCACCCCGAACTGCTGGACTGGCTCGCAGCAGAGTTCCGTGATCCCACCACGTCGCCGTCTGCTCGACCTTGGTCAATCAAGCACATGATTCGTCTAATGGTGACGTCCGAAGCGTTCCGTCAATCGAGTCTGCCGAGTGATGGAGGCCTTGCCGCGGATGCTGATTCCACTTTGCTTTGGCGCTACTCGCCGAAACGCGTCGAGGCGGAAGTGATTCGTGATTCCATCCTGCAAGCCTCCGGTTCTCTGGATCGCATGATCGGTGGGCGCAGCTACCGCATCCACAACGTCAAGCAGCGTTACGGCCAATGGGAAGTCAAAGACAATCACGGTTCGGAAACCTGGCGACGCATGATCTATCAAGAACGCATGCGGCGCGTTGACGATCGAATGTTTACGGCTTTCGACTTCCCGGACTGCGGCCAGGTCCGTGCTCGGCGCCCTGTCTCGACCACGCCGCTGCAGGCTCTCAACCTGATGAACAGCAATTTCGTATTGAATCAAACGAAACGCATCGCCGACCGAGCCATCGAAGAAGCGGACGGAGACGAAGAGAAGTCGATCGACCGCTGTTTTCAATTATTGCTCGGACGGTTGCCCAACAAGCAGGAGCGCGAAGCGTGTCTCTCGCTGGCAAAGAAAGAGAACCTCTCATTCGTCTGCCGAGCGCTCATTAATGCCAACGAATTCGCCTTTCTTCCATAGGCTTAATCGATCATGAAAAGATCCGAAAATATCTCACTGCAAGGCCGTCGTCTTCTCGATCGCCGCGCCTTCCTCGGAACGGCGGGGCTTTCCACGGCTGGGCTCGCGCTGGCGAGCCTTCTTGATGCCGATGGTCTACTGGCCGCTGAGCCGCAGACGGTGGGCGGTAAAACTCCTATCCGCCCCGACATCGAACCAAACAATCCGTATGCGTCACGGAAGCCTCATTTTGAAGTGCCTGCGAAGCAAGTGCTGGTCATCTATTGTCCTGGGGCAGTGAGCCATGTCGACACCTTCGACTACAAACCAACGCTAGCGAAGCTGCATGGCAAGAAGCCACCAGGCATTCCGCAAGTCACGTTTGAGGGACCAACAGGCAACATCGCGAAGCCCTTTTGGGAATTCAAGCCGCGTGGCGAGAGCGGCAAGATGGTCTCCGAGTTGTTGCCCAACCTCGCTCAGCAAGTGGACGACTTCTGCTTCTTCCACGCGCTGACGACGGACACCAGTGCTCATCCTCAAGGTGAGAATTTCATGAACACGGGCTTCACGATGGAGGGCTTTCCTTCGTTCGGCGCGTGGGTGACGTATGCACTTGGAACTGATAGCCAGGAGTTACCCGCCTTCGTTGCCATCAACGACCCTCGCGGCCTTGCTCGCAGTGGTAAGAACAACTTCGGCAACGGCTTCCTTCCCGCAGCTTTCCAGGGAACGGACTTCAACGCAAAGAACCCGCCCAATAATCTCCGTCGTCCGAAGGCAGTCTCGACAAGTGCGGATCAAGGAACGGTCGATCTTCTGACTCGATTGAACGCCGGACACCTCGAAAAATACCCAGGCGATGCCAATCTTGCCGGACGCATCGCCAGCTATGAACTCGCTGGTCGCATGCAGACATCCGTGCCCGAAGTGATGGATCTCGCGGGCGAGAGTGCCGCGACATTGAAGTCGTACGGCGTGGAAGGCGGAAGTGACCTGCGAGGCGAGTACGCGAAGAATTGCATCCTGGCACGACGTCTGATCGAGAAGGGGGTTCGAGTCGTTCAGTTGTTCAATGGAAGTGATCCCTCTGGCGGAAACGGCATTACCAACTGGGATTCGCACTCCGACATTCTGAAAACGCACGGGATGCAGGCCGAAATCATGGATCAGCCCACCGCGGCGTTGATTGCCGACATGAAGCAGCGCGGCCTGTTGGATCACACGCTCGTGGTATGGGCCACCGAATTCGGTCGCATGCCATTCCTGCAAGCCAACGGTACTGGCCGAGACCACAACCCAAGTGCGTTTACCTGCTTCCTCGCCGGAGCCGGAGTCAAGAAAGGGTTCAGCTACGGCGAAAGCGATGAATTCGGCTTTAAGGCCGCAGTCGACAAAACCACCGTGTATGACTTCAACGCTACGCTACTCCACCTGATGGGCCTCGACCACGAACGCCTAACGTTCTACCACAACGGCCTGGAGCGCAGGCTGACGAACGTCCACGGGCATGTGCTGAAAGACGTGCTGACCTAGCGTCCACCAAGATCTATGACCAACTTCCTCCCCGTTTCGAAGAGGGTTGCGACCGTACGGAATCAATCGGTCGCGGAACAAGTCGAGCTGTTCTTTGGCTGCGTACGCCGACGCGACTTGTCGTCGAAGTTGACCTCTCAGGCGATCACGCTCTGCCTCACGAAGATGGATAGTGCTGTTTCGTTGATGGGCGGCTTCGCGAACACCACCGTTTATCTTGTCTCGCCAGATCGGCAAACTCACTCCGACCGAGAAGTTGATGTTGTCGTGGCCGTTGGCGACTGGGCTGATGACATTCTGGTCGTCGCTGATAATCGAGTACCCGAGACCAAGCTGAGAGTCCGGATACTGCTGGAGACAGTCCAAGGTCTGCTTTGCTCGATCACGGGCAATCTCCGCTGCGAGTCCTTGCAAGCTTGGATTGCATTGCTCGGCTTCGGCGACTAGCAGCTCAAGGTCGGGTACGATGTTGTTAGTGTCTAGTTCTTCGAAGGCAGTTGGCATCAGATGCATCGGTTGACGAACGAGTGTTCCAAGGTCCGCTCGAGCTTGCTCCTTTTGGCGGCTTAGGGAGATCAATTGGTCGTCAAGCTTGTCGCCTTCCATCTCCGCCCGAAGAATGTCTTGTTGGCTTCCGCCAGTTTTGTAGCGAGCCTCGGCGATGGTGATGAGATCGCCGACGAGTTCTTGGTTCTCTTCAACGATCTCAATCAGGCGGTCAGCGAGCCAGAGTTCGTAGTAAGCCAATTGGACGGCTTCAACGATTTCTCGCTCTGCCTTCGCGACCTCTGATGCAGCAACTTGCGCTTCGCGCTGTGCCACCAAGCCTCGGGCTTTTAGCTTCTCGGGCCAGGGTACTTTTTATGCGAGACTGAATTGATGTCCGACACGTCCGCCGGCTGTTTGAAGTGCCTGATCGTGAATAGGCCAGAACGTGTTTCCGATCACCGGATCGTCGAGCGATGTCACTTGCGGAATTCGATGGTTCAGCGCGGCGACGCGTTGTCTTGCGGCCTGAATACGAGGATGAACCGACAGGGCTTGGGCGATGAGTGATTGGAGGTCAGTTATTGATTCAGTTGCGATTGGTAGTGGACGAGGCGACGAGTCCTCATCCTCAGGACTCGTCGCCTCGTCCACTACGCCATTAATTTCGACAGAATTCTTTTCCGAATCCTGTTCGGTACGGAAGCTTGCCGAACGAATAATCGATGTTTGGGGGCTCGGTGCCGCTTCTGCTGGCGAAACATCTCCTGGCACTGGAGCTCGCGCATTTTTTACTGCGAACATGAGAACTGGATGCGATTTGCAACCAGGATTTGCGAGGCAAACACCAAGAACCATTAGGTGGAACAACGATCGGCCAGCCCAATCGAGTGGTTCCTTTTCGATCTTGGTGACTTTCCCTGTCATCGAATTCCGGTCAGAAAAGCGCGATTAAGTGTGTAAGGATAGATGATCCGGCTCAAATCGAACTTGATCCACAATCGGCCCGCAGTGATACTTAAAGCTGTCCCTCCGAGCTTCTATCGGGCTCTACCATGAAAAAATTCCATCCAATCCGCACTGCCGTCACAATCGGACTAATTATCACAATGATGATCCAGCCGATGGTGGTCGTTGCCTCTGCGCCAATTGATGGCAAGCCAGGTACGCCGAAGTGCACGGAGACAACTACCGCTTGCGAAGGCTGCGGATGTTGCGAGGTCCAATCCCCGGGCGGGCGGTGTTGCTGTTGCGGCGGCAGCGA
>PKCQ01000205.1 GCA_002862265.1 Planctomycetaceae bacterium
CGAACTTGATAACAGCGGGAAGGTAAATGCACAGCCAAACGCGATAATCATCTGGCGGAATGCTTTGGGATGAGGGGCTTTCAAGGATCTTCCTCCGGTTGAGTGTTAGGTTGACCCATTTTAGTAACTCTAAACCTGGCCGGTGCTCAATCCAGCAACCTAAAAATCTTTCGATTGGGGAAGTTCTGAATCTGCCTACACTCGTATTCTCAACTCTCGACCTCATGTTTAGCGAGGGAGCAGCAAAATACGGGGGCAAACCAACTCAGGCTCGTTGAAACTTAATGGACATCAAGTTACTCTAGCGGCATTTGCAATAGCGGCAAAAGCTTCGGAATTTGAGTTTTTGCCTTCTCAAGCCATTAAGGCAAGCTTGCTCCCACCCACAACTAACACCCAATCTTTAAACATCCTGCGAGAGTTCTTATGAGCAATACTTCGGATACAACCGCGCTCAACTACGAGGCAGCGCCAAACGCTCAGCGCCTCCTCTGGGCCGGCTTCGTAGCCATCTTAGCCGCGGGCGTCGGTTTCTCGGTTCGAGGAGCAAGCGTTCTTGGCGCTTGGTCTGATTCCTTTGGTTTCACCCAGACGGAACTCGGTGGTATTACTGGTGGTGGTCTCATTGGCTTTGGCATCGTCATCATCATTTCGAGCTTCCTTGCCGAAGCAGTTGGCTACGCTCGACTGATGTACTTGGCCTTCGCAGTGCACTTCTTGTCGGCCGTTGTCACGTTGGCCGCTCCAGCCGTTTTTGATGCTGCAGGTAAAGACGCGACATTCTGGACTCTGTTTATTGGCATGTTCTTGTTTGCGATCGGTAATGGTATTTGCGAAGCGGTGGTCAATCCGCTAACCGCAACCTTGTTCCCGAACAACAAAACTCACTACTTAAATATCCTGCACGCCGGATGGCCTGCAGGTCTAATTCTGGGTGGTGTCGCAGCGATCTTCATGGCCGATAGCGTGTCTTGGCAGGTTCAGATTAGTTTGTTCCTCCTACCAGTCATCATTTACGGCATCATGATTTTTGGTCAGGAAATGCCGAAGACCGACGCAGCAGCAGCGGGTGTCTCAGTGAGCGAAATTTTGGCTCAACTGGCAGCTCCACTGTTGCTCTTCCTGCTGATCGTTCACGCGATGGTTGGCTACGTCGAACTGGGAACGGACTCGTGGATCTCACGAATCACCGGTTCGATTCTGGATGAAACCACTGGACGTTGGTTATTCGTCTACACCTCGGCCCTGATGTTTATTTTGCGATTTGTCGCAGGTCCAATCGTTCACAAAATTTCTCCGCTGGGTCTCCTCCTGACCAGTGCGATCCTGGCGACCGTGGGGCTTTACACCCTGGGTGGTGTAGGAACCACGACGGCAGCTCTTGCGGCTCTGACGATCTATGGCCTTGGAAAAACCTTCTTTTGGCCAACGATGCTTGCCGTTGTTTCGGAGCGATTCCCAAAGGGAGGTGCAGTCACACTCGGTATGGTAGGCGGCGTCGGTATGCTTTCCGCCGGTTTCCTCGGAGGTCCTGGCATCGGATTTAAGCAAGACAAGTATGCGTCTGCGAAGCTTGAAGAGCTTTCAACCGAAACCTTTGATCGCTACAAGGCTGGAAAAGAAAACTCCTTCCTCATCTTTAAGACCAACGGCCTCGATGGTGCCAAGGTGGGTGTTCTTGAGGATGGCGGCGAGAAGCTTGCCAAGGAGCTGGAGATTCTTGCAGAGAACGATGGCACTGATGAAAACCTATCTAAATTGAGTGCTTGGTGGGGTGAAGCTCAAGTAAACGCAGATTCCGACAAGGAGCCAGTGAACGAAGCGACACTATATGGAAGTCGAATGGCTCTCAAGTTGACGGCGATCGTGCCGGCAGTGATGGCGGTCTGCTACTTGTTGCTCATGCTGTACTTTAAGTCAATTGGCGGGTACAAGGCCTTGACTGTCGAAGAGCAAGAGGCGGCGGTTTCGAGCTAGCCGAAGCAAACTGATCAACTTGAAGAAAAGGGGCGTGCGATTGTTTGTACGTCCCTTTTTTCATGAAATCACCAGAAGATTCCAAGAATCATGAATAGCGTGCGAATACGTATTGTCTGCTTACCAAACTAGAGCTGAAGGGGAAGAGCGACTGCCAAGTCTGCTTGTAATCTTGGTCGTGACGGCCATTGTATTTGGACTGGGGCTACTGGCCTCGATGGTTGGGTTCTTTATCTGGAGGTCGATACGCGGCTAGCGTCGACGTGCTGCGAAGTAATTTGACTTCATCGTTAGCCAGTGACCGACTTGGTAGTTGATTGGCTGGGTTGAGTGAGTGGACGACTCGTAGGGAGATGATTTAATGGCGTTTGGCTTGATGGGATTGATCATTATTGTGATAGTTGGCTTTGCTGCTCTAGCAGGCTTGGCTGCTGTTGTTTTCGCGGTCTGGTTCTTTCTTGCCCGGAAGTAGATTCTTTGCGTAGAGCGGGCTCCTGTCCCGTCCTTCCTAAAGCCCGCTGGCACCCTGCCCTCTCCAACAACATTCGCGGGCTTGCAATAACGCCGGCAATTCGCTTGCGCGAAGTACTCGTTTAATGGCACAAGATGTCTCCTCGAGAACCTGACTATTCAGGAGGAACTTATTCACGAGCAACTCGCGAGCTGCTAGCCATCTTCAAACGCTGACGTGCCAGTTTACTTTCGCCCTGATAACGTAGCTGCAGTGCGAATCATCTCAAGGCATTCTTGCCTGTCAGCATCAGGTGTAATACCCGCTGCTGAACTGGCTTGTTCGATCAAGCCGCTCCAATTCGACGAGCCACGGTAGTGACTGTCGCGAAGCAACATTCCAAACTCGACCATCGAAGCGGCCCAACGGAAGTCACAGTCTGCATCGGGGAAGCGAGACGCGTCGTCTTTCAGCGGGTAAACGATTTCCGTGGCTTTGTCTTCGTCAGGCTGCTTGTAGCGAAGCATAACGGCAAGCCACTCATCTGACAGCGAGTCGTCTATGTTAGCTTCTTCGGACTCACCGGCCTCTTCTCCCTTGTCGGCAGGCTCGGCACTTGTCATTGGCGTGTTTTCTGCTGCCCGCTTGTTGCCGTAACGCAGCTTGCGTTTGGGTGGCTCGAGCTTCTCAGCTCCCGCTGGAACGATTTCGTAAAGTGCCGTCACTCGGTGCCCTGCTCCGATTTCACCCGCGTCCTTCTTGTCGTTACGGAAATCCTTGGTGGCCATCTTGCGATTTTCATAGCCGAGTAATCGGTAGGAGCTCACTTTCTCAGGGTTGAACTCAACCTGAATCTTCACGTCCTTAGCAACCGTCATAAGATTGCCACTTAGTTGCTTGACCATCTGGCGATAGGCTTCACGCTTGTTATCGACGAAGCCATAAACGCCGTTGCCGCGATTGGAGATCCGCTCCATCATCTCGTCGTTTGTATTGCCCATGCCATAGCCGAGCACGGTCAAGAAAATATTGCCCTTCGCATTCTCTTCGACAATGTTTACCAAAGCATCAGTGCCGGTGACGCCGACGTTGAAATCGCCATCGGTGCATAGCACTACTCGGTTGACTCCGCCTTCGATGAAACCATCACAAGCCAGTTGATAAGCCAATTGAATACCGTCAGCACCGTTAGTGGATCCGCCGGCATCTAGTTCGTCCAGTGCTCGCACGATTTTTTTTTGCTTGTCACCGCGAGTCCCTTCCAAGACGCACCCAGCTGCACCTGCGTATACAACCATCGCAACACGATCGTTCTCGCCAAGTTGCTCGACAAGCATCTGTAGGGTTTCTTTGACCAGTGGAAGCTTGTTCGGCTCGTCCATAGATCCAGAAACATCCAGCAAGAATACGATGTTCGCTCTGGGGCGCTTGTGCAGGTCCAACTTTTCCGCTTGCAGCGCAATACGTACCAACTTGTTCTGGGCATTCCATGGGCAATCGGCAATTGTCAAGTGTGTGCCAAAGGGAGCTTCGTTACCATTCTTGGGCCCCGAGTACTCGTAGTCAAAGTAGTTAACGAACTCTTCGATGCGGACTGCGTTGGCCGGCGGCAGTCGACGCGTTTCCAACAGCAATTGCCGTGACTTGGCGTAGGACGCGGTGTCGACATCGATTGAGAAAGTACTGAGTTGAGCACTTTCGACTCGCTCGAATTCGTTTTCGTAAATCACTTCGTAGCGATCGCCGTAGTCTGGAGTACGTGGGCGATTACGGTACCATTCTTCCATCTCATTTCGCAGCGGGGCTCTCTCCGAGCTCGAGTCGCCACGGGCGCGACCACCACCAGCTGCTACGCGAGCCTTGTCTGCCGCCGAGGTGACGAGAGGGAGGTTGGATGGATGGGGCTCGATACTACCGCTTCCTCCGTTGGGAGTCCAAGAATCAGGTTTAACTCCCTGTTCGATTAAGTCCTGGATCTTATTGAAATCCTCTGTTGCTTCACCACCTCTTTCTGCCGCAAACGGGTGCGGTTGTCCGAGGACTTGCCGCTCCGCATCTAGCTCAACAGTAGGTTCTTCACTGCTTGCAGGCGAAGTCGCTTGCCTCTTTTCCTGATTGGTCAAAGCGCTACCATCGAACCCTTCGACGCCATGGCCGCCCATTCCTCCAGCACCAGAGCCTCCTTGTTCCGTGCTGGCCGCCAAGCTATCTGCTCGATCAGATGGATAGGAGGACCGTTTTGCGGTACCTGGTCCGCCAAATGGATCTGCATCGCCAAAAGGGTCTCCTCCATCAAAGGGATCGCTCAATCCGTCCGGTCGCTCAGATTTCTTGTGCCCGACTTTGTTCCTGAGAGGTTGTGACAATTCGCTCATCGAAACATCTAAGTTTCGTGGTGCATCGCCTAGACCCTGAGCATCTTTGGATAGCTCAAGCGGAGCTGTACTGCCTTGAGACGAAGCCTTCTCAGTTCCCTCGTTCGCTGAGTCTCGTAAACTGGATGGCAAAGCTGGTGTCTTGCCGGATACACTCACTTCATCGGAGGCCTCCTCGGAGCTCATTGCTCC
>PKCQ01000398.1 GCA_002862265.1 Planctomycetaceae bacterium
TGATTGCTCTTGCCGCATCCCCGGCCGCAAATTGCGGCCTCGCATCGTTCTCGGCTCCCAAATTGACTCACCAGCTTTCTATGATTGGCCCCGACGGCGCGACGCATTCCATCGTGGCAAAGGGCAGCGGCCAAACTCTGATCTTTCTGCATGGCTTCCCGCTCGATCACCGGATGTGGCTCGAGCAGTTGGAGTATTTTTCGCAGCGGTACCAAGTGATATGTCCTGAGTTGCGCGGTTTCGGACAATCCTCTGTGGAGGAGTCGTTTTCGCTCGCACAGCTAGCGGACGATGTCGAGGTCATTCGCTCAAAAGTGGCAGAGTCTGAGAAAGTTTTCTGTGTGGACTTTCGATGGGTGGCTACGTCGCCTTCGAGTATTGGGCCCGCCACAGCCGGCAACTTGCTGGGCTAGTCCTGGCGAACACGAAGCCGACTGTCGAGGATGAGCGTGGAAGGAACTTACGTCTACGAATGGCTGAAATGGCTTTGCAAGTCGGTGCATTGCCGGCGACGGAAGGAATGGCAGGTAAACTCCTTGGGCCAAACGAGCCAGAGCAAGCAAGTCAGTTGATAGCTCAAATGATTGCGAGTGTTTCTGCCAAAACTTTAGCCGCTTCGCAACGGGCAATGGCGTCGAGAAAAGAGTTCTCTACACGGCTGGGCAGTATGGAAACGCCAACGTTGGTGATCACTGGCGAGCATGATATGATCGCCCCGCCTGAGGACACGAAGCAGTGGGCGGAGTGGATTCCCGACTGCCAGTTCGAAGTACTCGCTGATGTGGGGCACATGAGCCCTCTTGAAAACGCTTTCGGATTCAATCAAGTGCTAGATACATGGTTAACCAAGCTAACGCACGATGGCTAAGTGTTCGCCGCCTAAGGTTGCTTGGACAGTAAGGCATACACTTAGCCCTCAAGCCGTTTCGCTGTCCGAAGGAAAGCTCGCAATGCGGTTCCACGACGGGGGAAAGGTAGGATTTGCAGTTCATGTTGCTCCACAAACGAACTCCTCGCTGTCTGCCAAGCCATCGAACTTACACTCTCCTGCGACTTGGTGCCGCTATTTCAACACTCGCTGATACCACTTGGTTATGAGAGGTTTCTCCAAAGCTTCCGACGACCGCACGATGCAGCGACGTCACTTGGTTTGCAGGTCGGTGCTAGACGGATAGAAATTACCTCACCTATCAAATTTAAGGGGCGCTTCAACGCTGCCCCACAATGGCAAACCGATCCACCGAGTAGGATGATGAATAATCGTAGGGCGACTGAAAATCTTTGCCGTGTACTCCCGAGTTGAAACCTCGTTAGATTTTAACCGCGATGTTTTCCCTGGAAGCAGCCGCAGCGCGGCTCCAAATCAACGTTGCCCCGCAAAAAAACAGTTGAAATCTCCGAACTACAGTCATCCTTCTGCCTAAGTCTGTTAGCCGGACAATGGTGTTTGGCTTTTGTCGTTAGGCTCTATTGAAGACTAAGGTCTCCATAGCAAAAACATCTCACGGTCTCAGTCCACGTATTGAAGACACAGGAACTGTTTGACATGAAGAGTCATAAAATTGGTCAATTCGACAGTCGTCATCTGATGATTCTCACAATTTGTCTGTTTGGAATTCTTCCTGTCAGCAATAGCGAAGCGCAATTCACCGATGTGAGCGAAGCTTTTGGATTTTCAGGGGGCGGGAAAGCTGCATTTTCCGACTACGATGGCGATGGTTGGGTCGATCTATTTGCTGGTCAACTGTTTCACAATGATCAGGGAAAACGTTTGACCCCCGTAGCCCAGAGCGGCTTACCCGGCGGGGAGGCGATCTGGGGAGATTTTGATAACGACGGCCGACCCGATCTGTTTTTTTTTACCGGCAATGGTGGTCTTTACCGCAACACCGGCGGTGGCAAATTCGAACAAGTGGACTTTCCGTCAATGCCGACCGTCAATTCAAGAGGGGCCATTTGGAGTGATTTCAATTTAGATGGTCGATTGGATCTGTTTGTTGGTGGCTATGAAATCTGGCAACAAAAAGTCCATCCGGACGTGATCTATCTCAATCGATCCGATGGTACCTTCGAGGAAGTGTGGCGTTCACCCGAAGGTGCGTGCTATTCCGCACGCGGGGTGGTCGCAGCTGACCTGAACGAAGATGGAAAAATTGACGTTTTTGTTTCCAACTATCGTCTACAACCAAACCATCTATGGATCAACCAAGGCGAAGGGAAGTTCGAAGAGGTTGCGAAATCTCTTGGGGCAGCTGGCCAAGGCGATGGGGGAACTATCATATACACCGGAGGTGTTCAGTATCTTGTCTATGGCCATACCATCGGCTCGGCCCTCGGTGACCTGGATGATGATGGACATCTGGACATCTTCGTGGGCAACTTCAGTCATCCGAGGCCAGGCCAAGATCATCCTCAGTTCCTGCGAAATTTAGGAGCCGAAGGGGGATTTAAATTTGAGGACCGATCCGGGGGGGCCGGATTAGGTTGGCAAGAATCCTTCGCTTCAGCGGCCTTAGGGGATTACGACAACGACGGCGATCTGGATCTTTACTTCACGACCGTCTACGGCGTCGGGAGTGGAAATCTTAAGAACTTCCCCGTCCTCTATGCCAACCAAGGGGCATGGAAATTTAAAAATACGACCCGCGACGAGTCACTGCCGGATCTACCTCCCACGTATCAGTCAGCTTGGGCGGACCTTGATAATGACGGAGATCTTGATTTATGCACTGCGGGAAAACTATTTCGGAATGATGCGGAACGAGGCAATTGGATTGAGCTGCACCTAGCAGGCAATGGAACTCAAGTTAGTCGATCAGCCTTTGGTGCGGTCGCACGCATTCGGATTGGAAAACGAGTGCTGACTCGCTTTGTCGAACCCTCAACGGGAGAGGGGAACCAGAGTGATTCTCGGTTGCACTTTGGTTTAGGCGAGCATCAAGAGCCTGTTATGGTCGAAATCACCTGGCCCGGTGGAAAGAAGCAGTTGGCAGGGCCTTTAGCGGTCGGCCAACAACATCGCGTGGCTATGCAATGGCCCGCAAAACTATCTGCCACGGCACCAGTTCAACAAAACTGTCGACACTCAATACTCAAGTCGAGCAGGCGTAAAGCCTGTTTCAAAAGATTCTATTCCAGTAGCAAGAATAGAACGTTTCCATGCATTATGAGCACAAAACAACATTTGCAGTACCAGCCGAAGGTAAACGCCACAAGGAAACACCGGAAGCCAACACCTTGGACACGTTCTAAAGGTGTCAATGCAACCCCCTTGTTTCCGGAGATAAAAAAGCGAAGGTGGAAACAGCAGGGAGATTGCAACAGCGTGAACCGCTCCCTGTGAGCATCGTTCCTTTTTCCTGCAACGCCCACGTTGGATCACCTAGCGAGAATCCCATTGCGAAGTTCGCCGGCCACTGCCCAACAATCGAAAACCAAGACACGCTAGGGACGGTTGAGGTTGGCCAACGATAGTCGCTTTGCTTACGAAAGCCTTCAACGATGATCGTACCGTCACGGTGGATGCTCATGAGAGAGTGACCACCGTTTCAGCCACTGACCATTCCACCAAGGTTGCGAACGCGCAGTAGTGGATCCGCTTGATGTTTTCATATTCGTTCTTGTGGCTATGCCCCTGGAAAACTGCCAGCAAAGAACGCGTGGTAACCTTCAACGCCAATATGAATCCGCATTCATTGCCGCACAAAGTCTAGCTAGTACGCTCCTTCTCCAAGCGATGTCGGTTTGGCGGGTTTGAGGTGATAATCCTCTGAGACAAGTGGATGAATCTGGTGCGTCCGCCGGAGTGTCTCCATTATGTTGAGGTCCAGCCAAGCGTCTTCGTGAAACCAAGTAGATGAAGAACCACCGTCCATCCCACTTCGCTTCGGCGTTCGTACGGCGTGCAAAGTCGTGAAGGGCTTGTTCCGATCAGGGTGCTCGACATTCCATCGCAAAGGGTATTTCAGCTAACGCCTTGTCCGCGAAGCCCACAGGATCCACGTCGACGCTCGTTCACCAAATCATATGAGACTCATTGCCGTATCGCGTACCTAGAAAACATCCATGAATACGAGCTCGCGATTCATCAGATTCAACTTCGGAGCTAGCTAATTGTCTGTTTATAAATACGCATTACCCTAGTGGGAAATCACAGCAAAAGTAAAGCTTCGCTCGCGCGTCGCATCCATTACGTAGTCGACATGATCTCAGAGGTCGTTTGGCGACACAGCTGGCCCTCCGTCGGCCAAACGCGGTCGAGAGGTTTCCGCTTTTCCGTCTCTATTCCAAACGGTCGATGCCCATGATCGTTCTTCTCCTTGAAAGGGCCGAACGGACACAGCAGTCACAAATAGATGACACATTGGCTGTGGACGCTGCTCAGGTCTTTCCGTCTCGACCACAATCTACGTCGTGAGTCTAGGTGTTTTCTTACTCTGTTCCTTTATCTTCAGCGCGATTTCGTTGGGCTAAAAACAGCTTTAACCGACTGCTTGGTAAAGGATCATTGCACTGCTTGTCGCACCGCAAGATTACAAACCACTCTGACGGTGTCAGTTCGGTTTCACGAAACAGAGCGACTCTGCTAACGGAGAGGCCTCTGGCTTTCTCACACTAGGTAAAGCTCTCAGTTCAATTGTTTCGAAAAGCCACCATTGCTTTTGTTGTGCCAGCAGCCTTCTCTCGACGCGTTCACGTTCAGTCCACACGCTTCGGAAGTTTGTTTGAACTTGCTGTTGGTCTTTGTTTGCCTTCTTCATACCGCATCTCCCAATGGGTGCTTTAATGTTTTGTCTCTGCGAATTCGCATATTCACCCTGATATTCGTGGAGCATGCCGGTTTGGATGCAGATGAAGTTCTATTTTTCATCTTTTTCCGCCGCCTACATCTGCCTTAACGGCGGCGCGGAAGTTCGACCGCAAAGGGGTGTCCTCTCGCTCTCAAAAACGCTTTTATCTGAGGGCAAAATCGCTGCTGGAAGTCAAACCG
>PKCQ01000295.1 GCA_002862265.1 Planctomycetaceae bacterium
CCTCGACATCGCTCGAATGGAAGCGGTCTTGGTCGTCCCCAAAGGTAACCCCCAGCAAATCGGCGCCCTCAGCGATCTTTGGGAAAACGATTTAAGAGTCGTCCAAGCCAATCCCGACGCGGCTGCCATCGGCAAAGTAACGCGACGTGTTCTGACAGAAGCCAGTTTGTGGGGCAAACTAGACGCCGCCACAAATGCGTATCGCTCCACGGTTACAGACGTCGCCAACGATGTCCTGGTCGGAGCGGCTGATGTGGGAATAGTTTACGATGCAGTTTTGCACACTTACCCCGATTTGGAGTACGTCGAAATCCCGGAGCTTGCTCCCGCCGCTTCGCAGATTGCTATCTCTGTTTTGGAGGTAACCGAACAGTCAGACGCTGCCTTTCACTTCGCACGATACATTGCAGCACGAGATCGGGGACTCAAGAAATACGAACAGCATGGATTCCGGATTGGTGAAGGCGATGCTTGGGCCGACTTACCGAAGATCAGTATCTTTGCAGGCTCGATGCTCCGGCCGGCTATTGAAGAGACCATCATCGAGTTCGAGAAACGCGAAGGCATCCAAATCGAACGCGCCTTCAACGGTTGCGGCATCCTAGTCGGCCAGATGAAAGCGGGCCAGTTGCCCGATGCCTATTTTGCCTGCGACCAAGAGTTCATGAATCAGGTCGTCGACCTATTTCCAGAACCGATTGATGTATCCGAGAACGAACTCGTCATCTTGGTTAAGAAAGGCAATCCCAAGGAGATTTGGAGCTTGAAGGATCTCACGCGAGATGGACTGAAAGTCGGCATTGGCCATGAGAAACTATGTGCGATGGGCTGGATCACTCAAAACACTTTTCGCGAAAGTGGAATCCAACAAGAAGTCATGTCCAATGTCTTGGTGCAAGCGCCAACCGGCGATCTACTCGTCAATCAGCTTCGAACGGGTTCGCTCGATGCCGCAGTTGTCTACCTGAGCAACGCGGCAGGTTCATCAGACTTGCTCGACGCAGTACAGATCCAAGGATTGCCCTGCTCCGTGGCTATTCAACCTTGGGCCGTCGCCAAAGAGTCCAAGTTTCCTCAGCTGACGAGCCGTCTGTTTGCTCGAATCTGCTCTGCTGAAAGCCAAGGCACTTTTGCTGCCGAAGGTTTTCGTTGGCGATATGGGAAGGAATCTGAACAAGAGCAAAATGAAGCGTCCAAGCCATAGTGTCGTACCACAACCCGGCATGTGAGTTTGAAGTTGCGCAGCGTTACCGTCCCCGTCGCTCGGGCTTCACCCCTCCCAGAAATCATCGTTGAACTCGGATAGGGAGGGCGAACTAGCGGCTGAAGAATAGTCACCTGCCAATCCTAGAACCTCTTATCGCTGAACTCGGTTGCTTCGTGACGAGCCCAGGTAGAAAGAATGTCCAAAGGCGAAGAGAACTTCCCGAAACTAGCCCCTGGTGCAACATCCTGATCGTTAAATAACTGCAGTTTGCAAAAAGAGTTGGTCAGTGGCAAGCCAAAGCTGTCGAAGGTCTCCGCTGGTAGCAAACCTGCCACAGCGTCCGCAACGGCATCAAGGCGAACAGGATTCGCTTTGCGATAGTCGATGTCGAGGCCTGTTTGGCGCAGGAACCAGCTCGACAGGCTTGCGCAGTGGAATCTTATCAAATTATCGTTTACACCCGAGCAAAATAATTTCTGGCGAGCCCTCGAAGTGGCCTCCGGTTCGAACGCGAATTGTTCTCCAGACAATAGCCCCTGCATTCCTGCCAGGAGTTGATCACTCACGATTTCACAGAATTTGCGAAGTCGATTTAACTGTCTTGCGTAGCCAGTTGGCAACCCGGTGCCGAACACGATCAGGTTCAAGCAGCGGTTTCGAGCTTCGATATGAGTGCTAAAAGCGAATTGTGCCAAAGGTGCAAAGTCTGTGTCGATCTGCTGCTCTTGTAGGAGACAAGCCTGATGGGCTACGCAGCGAGTTAAGACTTCACAAAGCAATATCTCTTGAAGCGTCGGTACGATCTCAAACCAATAATGTTGCCGCGAACTGACATTGTGATCACGGATATTGTTTTTGTGTTCCGCCAGCGATTCCATCCAACACAAGTGTCGATTCCGACATGCCAGCCAGTAGTCATGCGTGTGCGACTTGGGTAGAGCCGCACGAACTCGCAGTAAAATTGCGGCTTGGCAAGTGAAGGAATTGGCAACATCGATGAGCGTGAGGGCGTGCATATTTTTTACGACAGTCTTTGTACGGCTATTTGCAGTCAAGATTCGACGAATAATTGAAGTGCAAAGCTAGCGCCATTCGATCTCCCGCCCGCCAGGCGCCCCTTTCCCGAAGACAAGAAGTCGCCATAAGTCCATACAGATATCGAGGTTGCGGCTCCGCCCGTGGCCCGCTTTGACTCGCTAGAATGCCCCACATCGCGTTGCGTTTTGGAAACAAACAGAGGTTTTCGTATACAGGAAGCAACCGCTATCAAAGGCGCCAGAACTCGTGATCTCGCGTTCGCTCATTGCTGGCATTGTGTGTGATCGGCTTGCGATTCGCCTTGTTTCCGACCAGGACAATTGGCTAATTACCTCTCACTTGCAGGTCTATAGAAGATGCTGCGCAATTTCGAATCTTCCACACAAGCAGGACATAATGCGAAAAAGCAAGACATGCTGGCTAGCTTTTGGTCTTTCTGCTCTTTGGGTTTACACACTGCTGCCTACCAAATCGGCTCTAGCTCAACCAGGCATGGGCGGAGGTGGGGGCCAAGCGGGTGCACCTGCGTTTGTAAAGCCTGAGTTTCGTGATCGTGTATGGGAAGAGGGCGGACCGCGCATTCGGGGCTTGCGAAGTGGGAAACTGGTTCGTGCGATCGAGATCGTGGGGAATCAGACCATTAGCCGACACAAAATCCTGTCCTACATGCAAACTCGTCCTGACCGAAACTTTGACGAGAAACTGCTACAGCGCGACATTCACAAGCTTTACAGCACGGATCTCTTTCGCAAGATCGTCGACTCGACTGTTGAGAAAGCCGATGGCGTCTACGTGAAGTTAGAAGTGCAAGAACTGCCGACAGTTACCGAAGTTATATTTCACGGCAACCGAGCATTGAACGAAAGCATGTTGGTCAAGCACTGCGGAATCAAAGCCGGTGATCCTTCCAATCCTTTCGCAACCAACATGGCACGCCAACGGCTAATCGACCTGTACTTAGAAAACGGATTCAATCAGGTCGCGATCGTAGTGAAAGAAGGCGACAAAGCGGGCGATCGACGCATTTACTTTGATATTGCCGAAGGTCCGAAGGAACGCATCTGGAATATCGAGTTCATCGGCAACAGCAGCCAGTTCCCAAGTGCACTTCTAGGCACCAAGATCAAATCAAAGAGTGCGAGACATGGTGCTACAGCTTACATCTTGAACGTCGCGAACCGCAATCAGATTGAAGAAGACAAGAACACGCTTGGGTTGTACTACCGCTCACTTGGCTACTTCCAAGCAAGCGTTGACTATCAAGTGAAATACTACGATGGCGGCGAGTTCCTCGATCTGAAATTCGTAATCAATGAAGGACCGCGATTCAAGATTCGCAATGTTTCGGTTACGGGAAATCAATTCTTCTCAACCGAGACTCTGATGCAAGCTCTGGAGTCGAAGCCTGGCGAGTACTTCCACCTCGGAAAGATGCAGCGTGACCAACGTACGATGCGAAATGAGTACTACGGTCGCGAAGGATTTGTATATGCGGACATCGTGCCAGTACCAACATTTTTGGAAGAGCCGGGCATGCTCGACATCGTCTATCGCATTAGCGAGGGTGACCGCTATCGAGCCGGTGAGATTCGAATTCACATCGCAGGTGACTCGAGCCACACCAAGCACTACGTGCCTTTAAGCCTGATCGGAATCCGCCCTGGTGAGTTCATCGACCGCAGAGAGGTAGAGCTATCAGAAGCTCGCCTAATGCGATCTCAAATCTTCGAAACCAATCCTACTATCGGTGATCCACCAAAGATTGAAATCGGCTCACCGATTTTTCAGAATCAGAACCAACGATAAGCACCTTAGTTGCCTTGATGGCGATTGTGACTCCGGCAAAAGAATTTGCTGGACGACTAGTAAGGAAGCGTAATGCAGAGTTTGAGTCGTTACCGACACATAGCAACTCGGCCAATCCCGAAGCAGAGCAGGGTAGGACGAGGCGTGAAGACCTATATCTTGCTCTCTGTCTTGACCTGCGCGTTGACGACAACATCCGGGTGCCGAATCTTTCAGACGCCAAAGCTCGACCTTCGAACGAGCACGCTCAAGCCGCTGACGGAGGACACATCACTAAGCGACGACATCGAGAACACTTCGGCCAGCGGCCAAACTGAGCAATCAACTACAGCTGATGTGCAGGCAAAGATCCGCGGGCAGTCGCCTGATTCCAGCACGCCCAATCGCTATAGATCATCAACGGCAACTGAACTCCCTGGACTGCCAAAACAAACTCAAGTCGCTCGAGAGAAGCAAGTTCAACCACTTGCATTTCGAACTCCCCTTTCTCCACCGAGTAACTCCAGTTCTAGCGGCAGTGCACTAAGAAACCCGCCCTACGGTTACGGCTCACCAGCCGCCAACGGCTCACCTAGCACTTACCAAAGCACCATCGCACCAGGCGCAGTTGGAAATGATACTTCCGATTCGATCGCTCCTTTTGCCACTTCGGACCTGAACATCACGGCTCCTGAACCAGCCTATCAACCCCGTGAACGAGTCGTTCCTATCGACGTCTTCGTTCAGGAAGCTCGAACCGGCCGAATCATGGTCGGTGGTTCGGTCAACAGTGACTTGGGTGTCGCTGGTCAGTTAACGATCAGCGAGCAGAACTTTGACATACGCCGGATTCCTCGCAATTGGGAGGACCTTCGGAATGGACGCGCCTTCAAGGGCGGCGGTCAGAATTTCCGCTTGGAGCTGATGCCAGGTAACC
>PKCQ01000110.1 GCA_002862265.1 Planctomycetaceae bacterium
TTCGCTGACCATCGATTGTCGATTGACAACGAGTAGGCTGCCGCACAAAGCGCAGGAGGTGGCAGTCACAACAGCAATTGCAAGTGCCCAAAGCTCAGCTGACAAGGCGTTGCCTCCTGAATAACATACCTCGAGAGGGACTCAGCAATACAGAGCCAATTACTACGGCCGTGAGGAATATCACGATTACCGGTCCGGTTGGGAGTCCACTCTGAAGTGAGCTGATAAAAGCACCTGAGGCGGCGCAGGTGGCTCCAAGTCCTGTGGCGATGCAGAACATGGCTCCCAGAGAGCGTGTCCACTGTCTCGCAGCACTAGCGGGGGCGATCAGCATCGCAACCATAAGTACGACTCCGACGATTTGAAGCCCGATGACAATTCCAATAACAAGCAGTGTTAGCAGCAATAGTTCCCACCTCGCAGTCGGAAGTCCCAGTCCGGCGGCGTACTCTTCGTCAAAAGTCAGGATTTTGAGGCGAGACCAGCATAACAGAACGGTGGTCGCGGACAGCAACGCAAGTGAGCAGATCATCCAAAAGTCACTAGATGTCATTGCAGCCGCCATACCGAACAAGTAGTCTTCCAGCCCAGCCTGTCCAGAGATGGGGGGGGAAGAACGTTGGATCCAACGTAACAACATCAGGCCAGTGCCGAAGAAGATGGCCAGCATGACACCGAGACCAGCATCCTCTTTGAGCTTCGTTCGGTTTGTCACACTTCTGGTCAGTAGCATCGCGGCCAAGCCCGCTGTGATCGCACCGGGGATCAAAACCCACAGCGACTTGTTGCCTTCACCTGTCAAAAAGTGTGACAGCCAGAAGAAGGCGACAATGCCAAGCAGCGAGGAGTGTGAGATCACATCGCCGATCAGGCTCTGGCGTCGCAGATACGCGTAGCAGCCCAAGCCACCACTGGTTGCCCCAATCAGAGCACTACCGATCACGACAAGTCGAACTGTGTAATCGCTGAGTAGTTCGATCATTCTTGCGGTTCCGGCGGCTCATCCTGCTTTGATGATTGACGCAACAAGTCACTCTCGATTCCGTAGGTCTCTTGCAAATTCTCTTGGGTGAAAGTGTCGCCCGTTGGGCCGCTGGCTACCAACTGCTTGTTGAGCAAAATGACATGATCAAAATAACTTTGCACCGTGGTCAAGTCATGATGCACCATCGTGACCGTATTCCCGGATTCGCGAAGTTGTTGGAGGATTTCGATTATCATTTGCTCGGTCTTGGCATCGACACCTGCGAATGGTTCATCAAGCAGATATACGCTCGCCTGCTGGACAAACGCTCTCGCCAGAAAGACTCGCTGTTGTTGCCCGCCCGAAAGTTGGCCGATCTGGCGATGACAGAAGTCCTCCATCTCGACTTGCTTCAAGCACTCCATAGCCGCTGCTTTTTCGCGTTCGCCTGGACGCTGGAACCATCTGAGACGCCCGTAGGTGCCCATCAAAACAAGGTCGAGTACCGTGATGGGAAAATCCCAGTCAACGGAACTTCGCTGTGGGACGTAGCCAATATCACTTGCTTGATTGACCGCCTGCGAGGGACTTTGGTGCAAAACAACGCTTCCGCTGAGTGTCGGCACCATGCCTAGAATTGCTTTCAGCAGCGTACTCTTGCCAGCGCCATTAGGGCCAATAATCGCAGAAATCTTGCCCTGTGGAATCTCGGTGGAGACGTTCCAAAGCGCCGTGTTGTCGCCGTAGGCAACGGTCAGCTGACAAGTGCTAATTGCGGTTTGCATCGAGCGATTATGGCTTTACTCAGCCAGAGATTCAGAGATGAGATTCACGTTACTTTGGAATGCCCCGAGAAATGTATCCAATGGTGCCTCAACCCCGAGGTCATCCGAATACAGCGGCTGATCCGCAATCTTAACTTGCCAGTCTCGCGATTCGCATGCTTCTTGAAGTGCCTTCGTGACTTTCGGGTTAGTGATGTTCTCCAGGAATATCACTGGGATTTTCTTGTCGCATACAGTTTGAGCTACATTGCGGATTGTCTGCACATCTGCTTCCGCGTCGTTGCCGATCCCGAGGACAGCGATTGACTCGAATTCGTAGACTTTCGAAAAGTAGTTGAAGGCATCGTGAGCGCTAACTAGGACACGACGTTCGGTGGGTAGCTTTGAAAACTGCTCCTCGGCACTGACGTGTACCCTGAGAATCTCTTCTACGTAGGCCTTTCCGTTCTTGCGGTAAGTTCCAGCATTGTCGGGATCGACTTTGCAAACTTCCTCAATTAAAGATTCGACACACTTAGCCCAACCCGGCAAGTGATTCCAGATATGTGGATCAAACGGTGCCGCAGGGTCAACCTCGCCATTTTCCATCCAATCCAATCGAGCGTCGGCTGGAAAGCTTGCTGACATCGCCCAGGATTTGTCTTCGAACTCATGCTCCAAAATGTCGTGCAGCTTCGCTTCTAGGTGAAATCCGTTGTAAAAGACTGCGTTTGCATTACTGATCGCCTTCATGTCATTCATGCTAGCACTGTACGAGTGAGGGTCGACGCCGGGACCACAGAGCTGCGTAATCTCGCTGTCCGTACCGGAAGAGATTTTTCGCAATGCGTCGGCAATATGCCCTGTGGTCGCTACCCACTGCTGACCATCGGAGGTAGCGGGATTTTGGCAACCGGTTGTCGAAAGTGCCAACAGGCAGGCAATCGAGGCAATGCCCAAAAGCAACTTGGGAGCATTCTTCTTCATCAATAAATTCCTTTCCGGACAAGGCCGAGTGCTAGGAAGACATTTCTAACTACTTCCCTTGCTGGCTGGGCGAATTCCGGTATGGAACCACGATGGCTTGCTGGGGTGAGGTAAACACTTGCTAAATGAGATTTAGTGTCAAGAAGTATCGGCATTTTATGGCAAAAGGGAAGGGCTTCTGGCCAGCGAATTATTGCCAAAGG
This sequence comes from Planctomycetaceae bacterium, assembly GCA_002862265.1. Classification (GTDB taxonomy): domain Bacteria; phylum Planctomycetota; class Planctomycetia; order Pirellulales; family Pirellulaceae; genus Aureliella. The sequence goes on from PKCQ01000110.1 coordinate 2,919, forward strand.
TGGCTCGGCTCTTCGTCTTCCTCCAACGGTTTTAGGGACTCGGTCAGTTGCCATAGGTCGAAATACATATCCACGGCTTCGGCTGCTTCGCCTTCGCCGGCAGCATTGCTGTTGAGTTCGTTGATGATCAGTAAAGCATCGAGTGGCGAAATGACACAGTCGCCGTTCACATCGACGAAGAGATGCTCAGGGCCCAGCTGGTCAACCGAGTTAGGCTCAGATGTATTCAAGTGATTGATGACAATCAGCGCATCAAGTGGTGCTACAAACGAATCACTGTTGACGTCAAATATGTTGGCTTGGTTTTGATGACTGGACGCCTCAATCGTCACGGTAATGAGTTGCTCATCCGTTTCGCTTCCGGATTGTGACTGCGCTAGTTGGGAGACAGTAGCTCGGAATTGAAGTTGGCCTGAAAAGCCGTCGGGCGGAATGATGGTGACCAGGCCCGTTTCGGAGTCTACAGTCAACTCATACTGAGGTTCACCAACTCGCTCGACTTCAAGGACAAGCGTATCACCTTCGCCGTCCTGGGCCGTTAGCTGAACTTCAAGCGGTTTGTCTTTCGTTCCAACAGGCGGAGCGATATCACCGAGAAATGGCGAACTATTGAAAGCGTCCTCAGTGATCTCAACTCGGAATGTTTGTTGCACTTCATTGCCGTCTGGATCAGCAACAGTAACGATAATGTCGACGATTCCTGTTCCAGCACCCGTTGGTTGAAGTCGCAACATGGCGTTCTCAGAGTCTTGGGAAACTGACGCGTCTTCTAGTACCACATCGAACACGGGACGCCCGCTCGGGCCTGCGAGGATCCCACTAATCGCTTCTCGGTTCGCTTCGCCTTCGACCATCGCACCGAATACGGAATGGTTATAGTCCAGATGCGGAAAGGCTTCTTCTGTAATAAAGAACTGCGAGTCGTTGGTGTCGTCCACAGACTTTGCGTAGGACAAGATGCCTCGCGCATTGTGCTGGAGATCGAGATCGTATTGGTCGTCGAAGTCTCCGAGGCTTGATCCTCCATTGCCCGTTCCGGTTGGATCGCCGCCTTGCATTACAAAGTTGTCGATGACGCGATGAAAGATCGTGCCATCATAAAAATCAGACTCGGCGAGTTCGATAATGCGTGATGTAGGCCGTGGTACGCGGCCTTCGAAAAGCTCGAAAGTCATGTCACCGTAGCCGAAAACCGAAAGTGTTAGGCTGCGATTCCCGCTGAGTACTTCTGCTTGTAAGATGCTTGGATCGCTAGATTGAACCGTGAAAGTCAAGGCATCCTGGTTCGGGTCGTAGGCATCGATGCCCACGTGCAATGCTCCGCCGATCATGACGCTCTGATCCGGAACGGTGACAAACGAAGGAGTCGATGCAACGGGAATGGCGATGCCAGACGCCTCCGAGATTTCTTCCAGTGTCATGATGCGTTCGACGCGATTGTTGGCATTGCCGAACTGCCAAGTTGGAATGGTGCTGATATTCTCAGACGCCGCGAGAGCATTTCCTCTGCGTGCCGCGTCAGTGACTTCCTCAAAGGGTAGAAACTGTCCGCCGTCCTCGAAGGCTTCTTTCTGCAGTGTACAAGCTTCTGACCAAGCCGCGCAGAATAATCGGACATCGCCAGAGTCTCGAAGTGCTTTTGCAAAGCCGACAAGATCTGGTGCGGCGATACTTTCTCCCTCGGCAATGAGCTCCGAAATAGCAAACGCGGGCAATGCAGCGATATGTACTGACTCTTTATCGGCTGGGGAATCGCTATGGAAATCGACGATGTCGGCGGCCAGCAGCTGTCGGGATTCAAGTGTTTCCAACTGGAGTTGTGAGGCTGAGGAGCGAAGGAACATGCGGGATGATCCAGGGTGCAATGACTAAAGTGAAACATGCATAATACTTGCCACTGCAAGCACTGAAAGTTTTTCGTTGCAGCCGACTCGACAAAAGTATAGATCGAATCCACAGCCTCGGCAGACGAGCCGATTCAATCATCCTGCCCGTCGACAGAGGCCTTCGCGGGACTCGCAACTTTGATGTCGCGATGAATGAT
>PKCQ01000370.1 GCA_002862265.1 Planctomycetaceae bacterium
ATGATGCCCAAGCGGAGTGGCTTTCTCGTTCTTGAGCAACTTCGCCGTGACGGCAATGAATCGGTCAAAGTAATCATGATCACTGGAAACGAAGGAAATCGCCATCAGCAGTATGCAGAATTGCTTGGCGTCAGCGATTACTTGCGTAAACCATTCCCGATTGAGAAACTTGTCGAAAGCGCCATTGCCCTCACAGGACGGTCAGAGATTTCCGAAGAAGAATCGTAACTAATAGATCTTCGGTGGCTGCAGCAACTGCTTCGATGCTGCCTCATGCTGGACGCGACTGCCATTCCAGCGTAGTCCTTAGGCGACCTGCAGAAGAACCTCTACCGGTGAAACGTGTATGCGTTAATGGATTCCGCTTGCAAGCGAGCTTGGGATGGCCAATTCTGGTACGCCGTCCTCCTGGTGGGCTATGTGGCTACAGTCGTTTTCATCGGAGAGGTGAATTCAGGGCTGTATGTTCGCGCATTTGCCACGCTTGTTGGGGAAAACATGTGAATCACGTGCACATTTGGCCCGTAGAGGTTACGTTGTAGATCTCGCGAGACCATCATCAACTAGGACCCCTTGTCGTGATTCAGTTCCTCTCCTGCTCCAAATGCGAAAAGAATCTGGTCCTTCCGAAGGACGTTTCAGAGAAAGCTACGATCAGCTGCCCCAGTTGCGAAGAACAATTCGTCCTGGAGGAGTTGCTTGCTGAGCGTTTCGGCTACTGGAAAGTCATCACAGATCCCGGTGCCGAGCTGAAACTTGCCAGTGAACCTGACTTTCGGCCTCGCCCAAAATCACTTACCCCAGCCCAACAACTCGCCGCCGAGCGAGCTTCGCGCCGAGCCGCCTCGACGGCAGACGATAGCGTAGAGCTACGCCTTAGCGAATCAATAGACGCACCACAACACAAGCAGCAGTTCACATCCGTCGAACCGATTACGCACGAGCAATTCGAGCGCATGAAGCGAAAAGCTAAATCACCGCTTTGGTCCGCCATTCAGATTGGGCTAGGCGGAGTCGCCGCGATTCCGATTTCGCTCATTCTCATTTGGCACTTGGTAGGAAAAGACATCGGCGGCACGGCAACTTTCGTTGCACAGTACGTGCCGTGGATCGTGCCTGAGGAATTTCGTCCGAAGCCCACGGAGGAGGAGTATGTACCGCCCGACGAAGCAGAGGGTGACAAGGAAGCTCCCAAGGCAGGCGAGAGCGGGTTTCGGCAGTTCAGCGATGAAGAACTTAGCGGTACCGGCGAGGAAGAATGGGAAAACGCCGGAATGACTGGCGATGACGACGAATATCCTGGAGACTCAGGTTCGCAGTCCCAAGAGATGGCCGAACGCAACGCCCAAGCCGGATCTGGCGACGATGCTCACGGCGGATCAACCAGCGGAAGACGCGGCGGTGGCCTTGCTGGCCCGATTGGATTCGGCACCGGTCCTGAACTAGGCATGCCTGAAGGAGACAATCCGCCAGGAAAAGCCCCCGCCAAAGACTCTGGGGAAAATGCACCCAAAGCTGAAGTGGATTCCGCGGTATCGGGGGGCACACCGGGCACCGAAAACCAGCCAGAGGACGAGCTCGGGGACCAGAGTAGCAAGCCAAACAAGGACTCAACCTCTTCTGCCGCCCCACCATCGGCCGCGGGTAGCGTCTACACAAAGATTGTCAGTTGTGACGCGGATATTACCGAGTGGTTGCGAGGCGGAGACAGCGGTGTCGACTCACACAACAAACTCGCATCAAGAATCTACACACAGCTTGTCGGCTTGACAGACGAACTTGCGAAACTTCCAGCTGGCTCGCCGTTTTACAAAGCGGTTCGGGACAAGATGCAGCCCATCGGTAAAGCGGTACAGCAAAGTGAGCAATGTCAGAAACTAATCAGCGAACAGGGCGACGATTGGATTCAAGACAACGAAGGAAGTCCATTTTCAGTCGTCTTGATGGTGCAGCTCGGTGCCATTAGAGAAGATGGCAAGTTCTGGAGGACCTCTCCGAATGGTGAAGAGTTAGGATTCTCCCTTGAGTCGATTCGCATCCCACGAAGCATTGCCCCCTCGTTAACCGACGACCAAGAGCTTCTAATTTTCGGCAAGTTAAACAGTGATTCGCAAGAACCTGAGCTACTGGCCTACTACATCTACTCTTTGTAGAACCCAAGCACTAAATCGCTGATCACGGCAGCCCGAGACATCTGAGGCTATTAGAGTATTGCGCCTCATTTGCAGCCATTCTAAGCCGAGTTGAGGGCATGGTTCGTTTCTGAAGGAAAGGTGAGCTCATATGTCTGATGCAAATAAGCAGGATTCGATGCAAGAATCAAAATCTGCGAGTAATGAAACGCAAGACGCAGAGACGGTTCCAGACGAAATTGATATGGATAAGTCGACGCTCGGAGAGGCTACGAACTCGCTGCTGAGGCTGTTCAACTACTCGGCGAGCTTGCCCGAACGCACATTGCGAAGCGCCACTGCACTCGCAGGTGGACTCGTCAACGAAACGGCCAACTGGCTAATTCCCTCTGCGTTCCGCAATTCGAAGTCCTACTCCATCTTCGTTCAACAGATGCTGGACTTTGTTTGCAAAGACGTTGGAGGCGTCAGACGTTCCACTAAGGAAGGACAAACCGAACAGGAAGTTGACCTAGCTCGCAAAACTGTCGGCAACCTGCTCGACATGACTGCTTTTGCGACTTTTCACATTTCGCCGGTGACGGTGTTAGCCCTGTTTAGTGATGTCGCCTACGGGTCAAAGGTGTACATGGAGAAGCTCAGCGACCGCCTGAAAGAGCAGGGCATCATCGACAAGGACACCTCCATCGACGGGGCGGCTGATTTCATCGAAGCCCTAGAGCAGGCGTCTGGAACGGCAGTGGGCATGTTCGATCAACCACCAATCTCTATTGAAGGCCTGAAGAAGACGCTCATTGAAACACAAAAAGCCGTGTCGGAAATCGACCCCACTAAACTCTTACCTGCATCTGAGATCGACCAGCTTTGGACGCAAATGGAACTTGCAGCTGAAGATCAGGATGCTTCGATCTGGGATGTTTCTGCCACCATTTCTATGGTCGCATTGCAAAACATCCAATCAGCAGGGCATGCTGCTGCTGTGAGCCTGGAAATCGCAGGTAACATGTTCAACGAACACATCATTACACACTACTGGGATGGCCTACGAGAAATCGAGCGAGAAGGTCTCGTGCCGACTCTTTCGAGCGCCAGCCAGCCATACCTGGAAGCAGTGTGGTCCAACTTTTCCATCAACAAGAAGACGTGGACCGAACAGCTACTAAGCGGAGAACTGCTCAAATGGGGCTGGAACCAACTTAGCTGGCCGAAGTTCACACGAGATTCCAATCCTGCACCAGACGAACAGTAGACCAGGTCCTCCTCGCACCTATTCTTCCACCACGTTACCGGACACGAAGGTAGAGGCCGTGTTGTCGTTTTCAAGACGGGCGGTAACTTTGACCTCGATTTTGAAGGCTCCCTTCTTTTCGCCTGACTGGAAAGTCAATGGAACCAAGTGAACCTTTCGTTCACCAGAAGGAATCTCAAACGAAAAACGATCGTCTTTGCAACTGACGTCCGTAATTTCAAATGGTTCTTTGCCCTTAACAATCAGCCGCTTCGTCAGCGTTTTGCTGAAACCAGTGGTCCCGAGCTCGACGGAGCCCGCCATCACCAAAGGCGGCTGGACGGTTCCACGCACGGGCACTGTCACCAAATTGAATCTGCTTTCGTTGGTAACCAAAACAATCTGGTCATTGAAGGATCCAACAGGCGCCGTCGGCAGCAAACGGATAAGCATTTCGTAGCCCGTCTTACCGTAAACGTCCATGGTCGGCTTCAGCTGCACTCGCAAATTTTCGTTGGCACTTCGCACGTCGGTGATCTTCCAAGGGTAGCTTCCTCGATACGTTACCTTCACCGAAGTCTTCTTTTCTGTCCCCCTCTGAACTTCACCGAACTGGATCTCGCCAGGATCAGTTTGCACATCTGAACGGATATTACCCTTCACATTCAGCTGCATCTCACCGTAATAGGGCTTATCGAAGACGACAGTCACTACTGCCGACCTAGCACCGATAAAGGCTTGTGTATTGAAATCACAGACAATCTCACCCTTACCATAAGTCTTGAGAGTATCGCCTCCTTTACCGCTGTTCTTGATGGAAGGAATCGTGCATTTGCAGCTTGTGCGCACTTCGCGAATGTGCACATCTTCCTCAAACTTGTTTTCCAAAACAAAACTGTACGAAGTCTTGGAGCCACGAGCCACGTTGCCAAAATCATGACTGCTCTCAGAGAACATGGATTTTACCCACTCTTGGGCAAGAACATGTTTCAAAGGAGCAAGAACAACACAACAGCTTGCGACGAGAACGAATTTTGCAAGCAATCGACACATGACTTCACCAGCATTCTTCATGACGAAAACGAAGGGACACAGAACGGAAAAACCGCATCAATGGGTTGAGACGTAATCTACCAGTGGGTGTATCAAATCGGAAGACCATGGTGCGTTGCTCGAAGCCCCGCTCTGAGGCTTACTCTCTTGGCCGCCCAATCAAGTAACGAGCGAAGGCGATCAATCCGGCAAAGTGGTAATCGGAATCGACATAGTGCTCAATGACGTAGAAAGCGAAGTAGTAGGCCCGACAAAATCCCCAAACAACGATACAGAGCAGCAAGCAACTCCGCCAACTAAAATGTTCCGTTAGTAGCATTGTCGCTACAAGAATTCCAAGACCCAGGAACGCGGCTCCCTTACCATAGATAGCGGCCGGACTCTTCAAATCACCTTTCGCGAACGAACCACCCTGGAAACTGCAAGGCCTATGACTGAGGGGCAGAAAGACGGAAAACCTACCTGACTTCGGTCGCAGTCATTTGGTAGATGGCATAATGCTCCTCTGAGTCAGGGTATTTGAATTCCTTGATTTTTCA
>PKCQ01000369.1 GCA_002862265.1 Planctomycetaceae bacterium
AGTGACAGGCATACTATCCGTGAAGAACTGAAGCTCGCAGACTTGGTAATTGGTGCGGTGCTGATTCCCGGCGCTAAAGCTCCTCACTTGGTCACCCGTGAAGACCTCAAAGTCATGAAGCATGGCTCGGTCATCATTGACGTCGCCATTGACCAAGGTGGCTGTGTCGAAACAAGTCGTCCAACCACACACCAAGAACCTACTTACATGGTCGACGACATCTTGCACTATTGTGTGACCAACATGCCTGGCGCGGTCGGCCGAACTAGCACTTTTGCACTTTGCAACGTGACTCTCCCCTGGGTTCTCCAACTGGCTGAACGTGGCGTGGACAACGCGGTTCAAAGTCTCAAGCCGATGCGAACTGCCGCAAATATCTTGGCAGGCAAGGTGACGAATAAGCCAGTGGCGGATACATTTGACTTTCAGTTCGTCAGCCTCACTTGAACTTACTCCAGCGGTGATTTGAAACGGGGGCGGCGTTCACTCGTGAAAAAGCCTCCCGTTTCAGGATCATCGACCATGTCAGCTTCAAGTCCCTCCTTTCCAGCCAACTCAGCTCCTGCAGCAGTTTCTTGGCAAGGCGAGGAGAAGGGTTTGCTGCAATTGCTCGATCAAACGCTTCTTCCAGCCGAGATGCGTTTGATCGACTGCGACACCGTCGAAAAAGTTTGGGAAGCGATCAAGATGCTCCGCGTTCGTGGGGCTCCCGCCATTGGTATCGCAGCGGCTTATGGCGTTGTCGTGTCTCAGCGTTCTCGAGCAGATCGCGAAGCAGCTCAAAGTGCCACCAAGTATCTCGCGACTAGCCGTCCTACGGCCGTCAACTTGTTCTGGGCCTTGAAGCGAATGCAGGCGATCTTGGATGGAAACCAAGATCAAGCAACTCTGACTGCCGAGCTCTTAGCGGAAGCCCGTGCGATCCACGCTGAAGATCGCGAAATGTGTCACGCCATCGGCCGCAACGGCGCGGACTTGATCGACAATCACTCTACGCTAGTCACCCACTGCAATGCCGGTGGATTGGCAACCGCTGAATACGGTACGGCCCTTAGTGTGATTTTTACCTGCCAGGATCAAGGCAAGCAGATCGAAGTTTTCGCCGACGAAACGCGGCCACTGTGGCAAGGTTCACGACTGACGGCTTGGGAATTACAGCAGCGCAATATCCCGGTCACGGTCATCTGTGATTCGATGGCGGCTCACGTGATGCAAACGCGGAAGGTCGATGCTGTCATCGTTGGAGCAGACCGCATAACGGCTCGTGGCGACGCTGCCAACAAAATTGGAACTTACTCCTTGGCCGTGAACGCCAAACATCACGGCATTCCGTTCTACGTCGCGGCACCAAGCAGCACTTTTGATTTGGATCTGGTTGACGGGAAAGACATCCCGATTGAACAACGCAATGCCTCCGAGGTCGTTGCCCCCTACGACACGACACTCGCACCGGCAGACGTCTCAGTCTACAACCCAGCTTTTGACGTCACACCAGCTGAACTCATCACTGCCCTTGTCACAGAAAAAGGCGTCGTGCAGCAGCCCACAGAAGAAAAAGTCCGCGCGCATCTAGCATAGGCAAGGACCGTAGGCCGACGACAAAACGCAGCGAAGCTACGGCGTCTGCAATCTGATCGCAACGGGTCCCTGCTTTGAACCTGACGTATCAATTCCCCCGTTGCTAGCCACCCCAATGAACAACCGGCAGATCATTTTTTGAGTTTGGAGCGATTGTAAAAACTGCGGGTATTATCGCAACAACAGGCAATGAAGTGGCTGGACATGAGATCTGCGAATACTTTGGATTCTTGAGGACGGTCGCCGTTTGAGCACCGACCATCTCTCAGGGCATTGCAGGCGGCTTAAAACAAGCGCTTGGCGGAGCCATTGAATCGTATACCGAAGCTTGCGAAAAGGCTCGCGAGAGTGACAGAACATCGCTTCTTCGCGTTCGCGAACCCCATTATCTGAAGGATCATGGGCCGCACAATTTGACTTCTCCCAAACCACAGTGATAGTGGTATGGTGAATTGAAGCACTCTAGGATGGTTCTTTCCAAACGACACAACAGCTTGCTGCCACTTAGGTATTGCACGACAGGCACAATCTGGATGACCTGTCGGTTCAGTTTTCGAAAGAAATCTTGCTCACGGGCACATCTCGGATAACTCCCGTTTGCAGTTTAGGCTCCGCCTTGTTTACATGTTTTTTTGAAACACTTTTCGGATTGGTGCTTGTGCTGATGCGTGTTGGGGAAGAGTGTCAGGTAGATTGCGAGCAAACAAACTTATTCAAGTCCTCGACACCAAACGACAGATCCTGCGGCATTCGCGTCTCGCTGTGATGTATTAACTCCAGTCGCTGCGTTCCTTACGTCAAAGCGGCACAGCGACATTGAACCAATTACCCACCCCTTTTTTTCATAAGCGTGTATCGAAGAATGGGGGCACTTCACGTATATAGCACATCCGACGGAACCATAAGGCCTTATTCGGAAGAAGAGCTACTGAAAATCAGAGATTCGCATCCCAACCACCTTCCGTTGATGATCACCGTAAACCTTGAACCAATTAAAGATGCGTTGCGTGTGTTGGCAAATGCGGAAGTGGATTTGAAGTGGCTTGTGGATGCCAACACTCGACTAAAGAGCCACCGATACGACGTGCACACTGTTACGGACTTTATCGGGTGACCGAAGCTAACTTCTTGTGCAACTGAGTTGGTGCACAGTACGATAATTCAAAACCTGAACGATCTGTCACACCGACGCCGAAACCCTGAGCCCGCGTATAGGAAAACTCGAAGATCTCTACTCCCAAGCCGACTATCAACAGCAGTTTCTACCAACAGTCGACTCGCCAAATAGCGCGTCAACTCTTGGGCAAGACTCTCGTTCGACGCTCTGAAGATCAAACTGACTTGCGTTGCGCGATTGTCGAAGTGGAAGCTTATCTTTCGGCGCGCGACCCAGCCAGCCACAGTCGCTGCGGCCCGACTCGTCGGAACGCTTCGATGTTTGGACCAGCGGGACACCTCTACGTCTACACGATTCACACGCGTCACTGCATGAATATCGTCACTGAGCCAGAAGGGCAGGGGGCGGCGGTGCTGATTCGCGCGGTCGAGCCCGATTTGGGGATCGACGAAATGTGGCAAGCCCGGTTTGCCGAATCATCTCCCGAGTCGCCAAGCGCTCAGCAGCTCACTCGATTGACGCAAGGCCCTGGACGACTATGCCAAGCACTGCAGATACATCTCTCGCAGGACGGGATGGAGTTGTTGCACAACGTTTCGGATTTGTGGCTGGAAGAGCCGCGACCAGAAGTCCGCTCAAGGCGATGGAAGATCCGCCAAGGCCCTCGGATCGGAATTAGCCAGGGGCAGTCCCTTTTACTTCGCTACTTCATGGACGGCAATCGTTTCGTCAGCGGCTGTGCTAGGGAACACACCAACGGAAGGAACTGGACCTTTTTTCATGACGCTGTCGCAAAAGAGTAAGATGTGAACTCCATTCCCCAACGAGCCCACCTACTCGATTGCTCAACATGCTACACCCAACTCTTCGGCTCTGGCAGTTCTCCATAGCCTTTGCCTTGCTTGCGAACATCGTTATCTTCAGGCCTGCTGATTCGGCTGACTTCTCGATCGCAACTTTCCAAGTAGATGTATCCCCACCTGTCGGAAGCCCACTCGCCTACGATCCAACTCGAGGAGTATCGCAGCCGCTCTGGGCCAAAGGCATCATCCTCAAAACGAAATCAGAACAGCCTATCGTGCTCGTTGCAGTGGATTGGCTAGGAGCAGCCAACAAAACTCAACACGAATTTCGCAGGGCACTCGCCGACGCTGTAGCTAGCGTCCCACAGCGGGTTACGGTTCATACGATTCACCAACACGACGCACCGCGATGCGACCTGTCGGCTGCAGCGGTACTCGCTCGCTATAACATGGACCGGCAGCATTATGACACGAAATACATTCGAGACTGCATCGGCCGCGCGGCTGCAGAAGCAAAGTCAGTTCTTAGCTCTGCAATTCAAGTGTCTAGCGTTAGTTTCGGTAGTGCTAAGGTTGAACAAGTCGCCTCCAATCGTCGGATGCTCAATCCAGAGGGCAAAGTTCACACGACTCGGTATACCGCTTGCCGCGATCCTGAAATTCGATCCCTGCCCGAAGGCGTCATCGATCCTTGGCTACGGAGCCTCATTTTTCGCAACGAAAAGAATGAACCATTGGCTGTGCTGAGCTTCTATGCCACGCATCCGCAAAGCTACTATCGTACAGGGATGGCCAATCCAGACTTTCCCGGCATGGCACGTGATGCTCGGCAAAAAGAAACAGGTGTTTTCCATTTGCATTTCAATGGGGCGGGCGGAAATATCGGAGCAGGCAAGTACAACGATGGAGCGACTGAAAACCGCCAAGTTCTCGCCGATCGAGTTGCGCTCGGGATGCAACAAAGCTGGGACGAACAAGAAACAATCTCTTCCACTTCGCTCGCTTGGAAGACTCAAGCCATCCCGATCCAAGTTGGGGATCATTTGGTAGAAGAACAGTTGAAAAAAGTGCTGGAAGACAAGTCGCAAAAGCCAGCTATTCATGTGAACACTGCGAAGAAGTTGGCTTTGCTTGAGCGAGCAAAAGCAAATGAACGGATCGACATTCATTGCTTGCAGCTTGGAACAGCAAATATTCTGTTCATGCCAGGCGAACTCTTCGTGGAATACCAGCTTGCAGCTCAAGAAATGCGGCCTGACCAACCTGTGATGATGGCTGCCTACGGAGATTATGGAACCGGTTACATCGGAACTCGTGCCGCGTATCCTCAGGGCGGTTATGAAGTGAGTGAGCGTGCTTCCAATGTCTCCCCCAAATATGAGACAGAGCTGACGAAAGCGATGAAATCACTTCTCGGAGTGCAAAACAACATTATGCCCAGCGATTTTACAGAC
>PKCQ01000368.1 GCA_002862265.1 Planctomycetaceae bacterium
GCGATGCTTGCTGCCGGACCGCGATTTTGTGCTAACTGTGGATCTCTGGGACTGGGAGCGACTCCGAGGCGGTTGTTCCGTTTGCCGTGACCTGCGAAAACGGCGACTAGAGAAAGCCAATCTTCTGCAGCGGCTGGATCCCTTGCCAGAAACGGATTGTCAGTGCTTTACCTGAAGACTTGCAAAATCGCGTTCGGAACGTGAGTTGTAAGACCGGTCACAACCTGACGGGCGTGCGAGGATACCGGGGGAGGGTTTTTCGCTTCAGCGTCGGGTGCAATACACCATCAATTGCATTCGCTAAGCATGTGCCAGCTCACTGCTGCCTTCGGGTTGCTCCGTGTGCTCATGCTGGCCATGCGTCTTCGTGATATCAAAGCCGAAGGATTGGCAGGCGGACAGATAGAGTCGAAAGAACACTGGAACTTGGAAGAGCACCAAAAGAGTCGAGAGAGCCAAGCCGAAGGCGATACTGGCCGCCATGGGAACTAAGAATTGCGCTTGGAAGGATGTCTCCAGCAACATCGGAATGAGCCCACCAATCGTCGTCAAACTGGTCAGGAATACTGGCCTCAAGCGACGGCGCCCAGCTTGCAGCAACGCTTCTTCAGGATTCATACCACCGCGGACTCTTGCGTTAATAAAGTCCACTAGCACGATCGAATCGTTAACGACAATCCCAGTCAAAGCCACCAACCCGAAGAAACTAAACAGGGTGATTTCCAGTCCCATGAGCAAATGTCCCCACGCCGCCCCAATTGCACCAAAAGGGATGATTGCCATGATGAGCAACGGTTGCACATAAGAACGGAATTCCACGACCAGCAGCAGATACATGATGATCATGGCGGCGGCACAACCGACGGCCAAACTGTTGAGCGACTCGGACGTTTGTTGTGATTGACCTTCCCAATTCACGGCAACATTCGCGAATTCCTCATTCCATTCATCGGATGCAAAGTGTTCCTTCAGGCTTTGCGAAATCTTGAATTGATTTCCTTCTGTACTGTCAAGATCCGCAGTGATGGTGATGGAACGTTGCTGGTTCAAACGGTTGATTTCCGAGTAAGCTTGCGTCACCGTGATATCCGCCAGTTCGGTGATCGGACGTTCGATTCCGTCGGTACCGCGAACTAAAATTTCGTTGAACTGAGCCAGTGAAGTACGCTCATCTTCTGGATAGCGAACCATCAGCTTGACTTCGTGACGGCCGCGTTGCAGACGCATGACTTCAGCTCCATAGTAGCTATTGCGAATCGTGTCTGCTAAGTCCATCTCTCTAAGACCCATTGCCTGGGCTCGTTCCTTGACTCGAATCTGAAACTCGGTCTTACCAGGAGTAGAGTCATCGCGAACGTCATAAACACCAGCAAATCCACTCAATTTCTTCTTAGCGGCCTCCACCGCAGCAAATAGCTCTTCGCTCTCATCTCCAGGAGCAAGCAGCTTGAACTCGATTGGCTTGCCACCTGGTCCGATCGCCGTTGAGTCAAATAGAACGCGTTCTGACCCGGCAATTTCGCCAGCTGCTGCACGCCAACGATTGATAATCTCGGTGCTACTCAAGCTTCTCCCGGAAGCATCTTTCAGTTCCACGAAGACTTGGCCAACTGAACTCCCAGATCCACCTCCAGTCGAGCCCATCGCGCCTTGTTGCGTCAGCTCGCCGACTTGACGGAACGTCAGCTTGACCGGGCCTTGAGGAGTCCTCGAATCTAGTGTTTTCTCTACTTCTTCCGGCGACATCTGGATGCCGTTCTCTTCGTTGTAGATTTGCTGACTCACTCGTCGAGCTGCCTTCTCGATCTGTTTAGTCGCTGTATCCGAAACACGAGCAGGAGTTCCATCCGGGAACGCCACCTGTGCGATAATCTGGTTACTATCTGTCTGTGGAAATGGATCTATCCTGACAAAGCCCACTTTGTAGAGCGAATATGTTCCAAGCAGCAGGAAGATTCCGACCGCAACACCCATCAAAGGGAACTTCAGCAGGAATCTGAGGCAAGGCAAGTAGACCTTGTCCCCGAAGTAATCCATTCCACCGCCGCATACTGAACTCGCTTTGTTCATGTATCGCATGAAAACGTTCTTGGGCTTCTCTTCACCCTCTTGTTTCTTTTCACCTTCGGAAAGGTGACAAGGAAGAGCGGTGCCAGCTTCTAAGAGCGAGATTACCAGCATCGCGATGATTGCAACTGGCATGACTGCGATAAACTTGCCCATGACTCCTTCCACGAAGAAGAAAGGCATGAAAGCGACGATGGTCGTGAAAATTGCAGTGGTGACCGATGGTAGGACTTCGAGCGTTCCGTCCATAGCGGCTTTGTAGAAGTCCTTGCCCATGTTGCGGTGAGCGTAGATGTTTTCGCCCACCACGATCGCATCATCGACAACAATTCCAAGAGCCATTAAGAAGGCAAACATGGATAGCATGTTGAGTGTTTGCCCGGTTACCAGCAAGATGATTCCTGCACCCATCACGCAGATTGGAATGCCGAGTGAAACCCAGAACGCCAAGCGGAATTCTAAAAAGAGCGCGAGCAGTATGAAAACGAACAATAGTCCTTGGATTCCGTTGTCACGCAGCATGCGCATACGATCACGCACATCGATGCTCGTATCACCCCATACGTCCAAGGTGTAACCGGCCGTCAACGTTTTGCTCTTTTCATCTGCATATTCGTGTACCGCATCCGCAATCTGAAGTAGGTCTTCATCGCTTGTGCGATCGATACTGATTACCAGAGCCGGGTTGCCATTAACTTCATTCACGTTGGAAGAGTCATCAAAGTAGTCTTGGACCTCGCCGATGTCCTCGACTCGAAGGACGACTCCGTTGGATTGAGTGATGATCGGCAGTTTTTTGATCTCCTCTCCGATCTCGCGACGGTTCTTTCCTCGCAACAGAATCTCTTGACCATCAGCTCTCAGCTGACCGCCAGGAATCTCGATGTTCCGCTGTCTAAGAATCTGGGCAACGCGTGAAAGGGTCAAGTTGTACTTCCGTAGCGTGCTCTCAGATAGCTCGACGTCGACCTGGTACTGTTTCGCGCCTTGGATATTGGCTTGAGAGATCGTGTCAAGTTCCAGCAGCTCAGAACGCACCTCTTCTGCAACTTGTCGGAGCTTCAACTCGTCTTCTGGCGAGTCCGACTTCGGGCCGAGAATAGCCAGGCGTATGGCGGATTCGCGGAAGGTGATTTGTTCGACTTCTGCTCTTTCAGCTGAATCGGGAAAGTTGGATATTCGGTCGACTCGGGAGCGAACATCACTCACCACTTTCTGAACATTGCCGACATTCGATTCGAGCTCGATGAGAACGTATCCGCCGCTTTCACGAGCAATGCTAACCAAGCGTTTGATACCGTCGAGCGCGCGAACAGCTTCTTCGACTGGCTGGCAAACTCCTTTTTCACAATCTGCGGGAGATGCACCCGGATAAGGCACTGAGACCAGAATGACTTCTAGTTCGAACTCAGGAAACACCTCCCGGCGCATCGAGTAAAAACTAAACATGCCAGCCGCCAAAAGCGCGACAATCATCACATTGATGGCAGGAGTGTTGTTGATCGCCCAGCGAACGATACGATTCATCTTCTCAGCACTTCGTCTTAGGGATTTATTTCGATGCTACGATGAAATCTTCATTGCCAGTCAAGGCGAATCGGTGGATGCATGATAAGACAACAATCGCGAGGATCGCGTCAGGCCTAGGAAGGCTCCTACTACAACGATATTATCGGCACGGAGCCTTTGTCCTCTGCCACCGTTTCCTTGGCCGCCGCTACGTCGGACGCATCTTCTGATTTCTCAATGCGAATCATGTCCGAACCGTCAGCCTTCATTCCCGGAAGTGGAGTCACAATTACCAAGTCGCCCGGCTCAAGACCTTGTGCGCCAACTTCGCAGACCCAGTAGTCCTTGTCGTCCCAGTACGCTGCGACCATGCGAACACCTTCAACGATGCTCAGATGCCCTGCGTCCCAATCGCCTGGTTCTGGATACTTCCTGGTTTCCTGCTTGTCGTCTTCAGCCTTGGAGCCATAAAGCTCATCGACCGTGCCTGCCGATTTAGATTCCTCGTAGGCTTCGATTGCAGCCTTCGCCTTATCGGACTCACGGACTACCGAGCGATCTTCAGAGAACTTCCAGACTACGCTCGCATTGTCAGCTGGTTTGATAGCCAGTTTGGGTACTAGCAGCAGGCGAGTGGTTGGCATGGCTTTGATGCGAACGTCAACAAACATGCCTCGCACTAGCATCGGAGAGCTAAGATCTGCCTGCGAGCCGTCTATTCGTTTTGCACTTCGCGGGTTTTCTACCAAGATTCGAATAGGTACCGTGCGGCTTTGAGGATCCAGCCCAGCACCATCAATGCGATCTAATTTGCCTTGCCAGGTGTATCGCTCTGAGTTTCGCCCACCGATCTCAAAGGAAATGTCGACTTCGGTCTCCGGCAACTCGAGTCGCGAGGACTGGGCGTCTGAGACAAGCTGAGCCGCGCTCGTGTTCGGTTGCTCGAGAATCCAAGAAAGTTGGTCCATGCGGATGTTACAGGCAACTTCTACCTTTTCGGTGTCTTCAATTGTCAGCATCGGCGTTCCCCGCTGAACGAACGAATCCGCTTCCACTTGCTCCACGACAACTCGACCGCTGACGGGCGAAATGACATTGGTTCGCTCCAAATTGAGCTTGGCTTGCTTCAGCTCAGTCTCCACCAACTGGACAGACAGTTTCATTCGGTCCAAGCGTTTTTGGCTGGACGAGCGTTGGTTCTTAAGAGTGACTAGTTGATTTTGAGCAGTCAATTGTGCTCTACGAGCGGCATCCAATTCCGAGCCACTCGTCAGTCCAGCTTTGATGTTTTCAAAGCGAGATAGTTCTTTGCTGGCCAAGTCCATTTGTTCTTGTGCGACTTCTATCAGCTTGTCGGAATTCTGAATGTCC
>PKCQ01000701.1 GCA_002862265.1 Planctomycetaceae bacterium
TTTGGCCACAATATGCCGCGTTTGGTTTCCTTGGACGACTACCGCTTGGAAGCCTACATGGACGGCAAGATGCTGGTCTTCACGCATCAAGACGTGCCTGGGATTATTGGAAAAGTGGGCACCGCATTCGGAGAACACGAAGTCAATATCGCTCAGATGTCCGTTGGCCGTGCTGAGCAGAAACCAGGAGGGAACGCTGTCGGTGTCTTGAATCTGGATAGTGAGCCGACCTCGGAAGCTTCGGCGGCGATGCTTGAGATCGAAGAGGTCGACAAGATCCAGTTCATCGAGCTTCCTGGTGCGGACGAACTGCCAAGCTGGCTGCAATAGGCGGATTCGTCCTCCTGGCTTTAGCCCCTGATGTTCTGCTTTCGTGTGGCACTGACGTGTGAGCATTCTTACCGCTAGCGGCTCCGGCTACGATTGGAAAAATGTCGCTTACATCGCCAAAGTTTACGGGCAAGGTTGCGTTGGGCAGTTCGCATCGAGTACGTGCAAACCCGTAAGGTTTATAACCCTGGTCGTGTTAGCACCACGCCAGAAGCCTTTCGTGTAGGAATGCGTCTCGTGGTATCATGTTGGCCTGCCTCTTAGCGAACGAATCTGTCCTTTCTTGCCTTCCCCGGTGCTCTATGTCTCGACTTGTTTCTGTAGCCCTTCTGGTGTGTGTCGCCTCTGCGAAAAGCGTTGACGCTCAGACCGTCGCGGCGGATGGCGCCAAGGTGCATTTGATCTCAGATGGCTTCAAGTTCACCGAGGGCCCGGCAGTCGATGCGAAAGGAAGTGTTTACTTCACGGATCAACCGAACGACCGCATCCTGCGTTACTCGAAGTCGGAAGGTCTCGAGACATGGCTCAAGCCCGCTGGTCGCAGCAATGGTTTGTTCTTCGATGGCGAGGACATTGTGGCTTGCGCTGACGGGAAGAACGAACTTTGGTTGATTCGTCCTGATAAGACGCACAAAGTATTGTTGACTGGCTTTGAAGGCAGGCTCTTCAACGGACCGAACGACATCTGGGTTGCCGGTGATGGCTCTTACTACTTCACCGATCCCTTCTATCGACGCAAGTACTGGAAGCGAAAGTTTTCTGAGCCTGAGCTTCCGAAACGGGTGTATCGTTTTGTGCCCGAGACAGGAAAAGTTACAGTGGTTGCAGATGGCTTCAAGCAACCGAATGGTATTGTTGGTGATGCAAGTCGCGGAGTACTCTTCGTGGCGGATATCGGTGACAACAAGACTTATCAGTTTGAGATTGGTGCTAGTGGCGAATTGATTAATCGCGCGCTCTTTTGCGAACAGGGATCTGACGGCATGACGATGGATGAGGATGGCAATCTTTATCTAACGGGTAAGGGAGTCATGGTTTATCGCAAGAATGGTGAATTGCGAGAGAAGATTGCCGTTCCGGAAGGTTGGACAGCGAATGTTTGCATTGGCGGCGAAGATCGTGATGTTCTATTCATCACGGCCAGCGATAGCTTGTATACCTTGAAGCTCAAGACGCGTGGTTTGAAGTGAGTAGTGACGGCGAGCGGGCGCCTATGGCTGGGCAACGCCAGAGAGACGGCACCTAGGCTGGATGTCAAGCGGCGTTGGACGAAATCATCTCAAGGGCATCTTGTGACACTTGAATTGACACAGCGCTGCGGAGTATGCCGTTGTTATATAGATCAGGAAGATCTATTCTGCGCGAACTGTGGAACGGAAAACCCTGAGGCCGACACCAAGGCAAAGAAACTGGCTCACGCGGCTACACATGACAGCTTTGGTTGTGACGGCTGTGGTGCTTCGATGAGTTACGATGCCAGTGCTCAAGCTCTACGCTGCCCTTTTTGCGGCAGCACCCAGATGACCAAACGCAAGGTGTCTCGCTCTATTTTGCCGAGCTCGGTTCTCCAGTTTTCGCTGGATCGTGACCGGGCAGAAAAAGTGCTTCGTGAATGGCTGAGTACAGGCTTCTGGCGTCCGGATGACGCCGCCCGAGCTTCAACAATCGGAAAAATTACTTCGATCTACGTACCTTACTGGGTGTTTGATGCATCGACCGATACGCAATGGACGGCGGATTCGTCTCCAGCTCCCTATAGTTGCCGAGGCGATTGGTATCCCGTCAGTGGTAAGCACGGCCAGACTTATCGCGGCGTCTTGGTCGCTGGCAGCAGTGTGCTGACGATGCAAGAGACTCAGTCCATCTCGCCTTTCAAAATACGGGCCGCCTTGGATCCTTCTCAAGTGGATCTGAAGAATATGACTTACGAGGAGTTCCGCGTGCCTCGCAAGTTGGCTCGTCCGCAAGCGCGTGGGACGATCGAACCGTTGGAGCGGCAGAGTTGTGCCCAGCTCGTACCCAACAGGCACCGGAATGTGCGAGTCAAAGTGCGGATCGCAGACATGCAAGGCTATCCGATGCTTCTGCCTGTATGGATTCTGGCTTACCGCTACAAGGACAAGGTGTTTCGAGTTCTGATCAATGGCCAGAGTGGCAAGATTGCGGGGACGGCTCCTTTCTCATATACCAAGTTAGGTGTCATTATGTTGGTTGTCGCGACAGTCATGATCACGATTGGCGTCATTGCCGGGCTGGTGGCCATGCAGTAGTTCCCCTCGGCTTCGCGATGCTGCCGCGGTGCGTTATGATTTTGTGAGGATGTGGAGCCTCATGCAAGCAAGACGCAAGCGAGTGTGTTGCCAACTTGCCTGATAGCAGACCTACTGGCTCGCGCCACGTGCGTGTAAACCAAGAGAAGGATATTCATGGGCCGCGAGTCCATCATAGGAACACCCCCGCCAGACGATGGCGGAAATAATTCTGGAGGAACACCGCCGCCTCCTGGGGATGAAAATGATTCTGCGCTGAGGCCGACTCGAATTGCCGACATGGTGGGCCAACGCGAAGTTATCGCAGTCCTCGAGATTGCTATCGATGCGGCACGAAAACGTGACGAGCCCCTGGGGCACATTCTCTTCGATGGACCACCAGGGCTTGGGAAAACGACATTCGCGACCTGCATTCCTCACGAAATGGGTGTGCCAGTTCAGATGGCGAGTGGTCCGGCACTCAAGGCACCAAAGGACATCATTCCTTATCTGACCAATCTCGAAGACCGCTCCGTGCTCTTTGTGGATGAGATTCACCGGATGCCAAAGGCGGTGGAAGAATACTTGTATACGGCGATGGAGGACTTCCGCATCGACATCGTGCTTGGTGAAGGTGTCAGCGCTCGGACGCTTAATCTGCAGCTCAAACCCTTTACTTTGATTGGCGCCACCACGCGAGCTGGGATGCTAAGCGGTCCGCTTCGCGATCGTTTCCAGATTCGCGAGCACCTAGGGTTCTACACTTTCGGTGAGTTGACCAAGATCGTCGAGGTTAATTCGGGCAAGTTAGGCGTTGAAATCGATCGTCAGGCAGCGACTGAGATCGCTCGTCGCAGCCGCGGGACACCGCGCGTCGCGAACAATCGATTACTCTGGGTTCGTGATTACGCGATGAGCAAGTCGGATGGTAAGGTCGATATGGACGTCGTCATCAAAGCCATGGAGATGACCGGCATCGATCCCCTGGGGTTGGATCGGCAGGATCGACGTTACTTGCAGACTCTCATAGGGGTGCTACAAGGTGGACCGGCGGGCATTGAGTCAATTGCCCACACGATGAATGTTCCTTCGGATACACTAGAGGACGAAGTAGAGCCTTTTCTTCTTCGGATGGAATTGATTGTTCGAACGTCTAGAGGGAGATGTGTTACGGCAAAGGCATACCAGCATTTATCTATGAAGCCGCCGAAGAACGCTCACGAGGGTGACCAAGATCTTCCTCTGTTTCCTGATGGCAACTAAGATTCTCCGCATGAGGTGTCATATGACGCGAGTTTCCGAAACAGATCAAGCCTCAGAACATGATTCCTCTGGATTCTCAGTCGACCGGCGCCGGCTAGTCGCTGGAGGGGCAGCCTTGCTGGGTGCAGCCGCGATCTCTGGCAATGCTCACGCTCAAAACGATAAGCCTAATGTAATAGGTAAAATTCGTCAGTCTGTCATGGGTTGGTGCTTCAAACCCATGTCTCCAATCGAACTCGCCAAATTCGGAAAAGAAGTGGGTTTGGTCGCGATCGAGGGAATCGATTCCAAGTTCTATCCCGAGGTCAAGAAGCTTGGCTTGGAGATATCTTTGGTTGGAAGTCACGGCTTTGCGAAAGGGCCCTTGAATCCCGACAACCACGCCGAAGTGGAAGCCAAACTCAAGAAGTCGATCGATACGGCCGTTGAGTTCAAGTCGCCGAGTGTCATCACTTTCACCGGGATGAGCAACGAAGGTATCAGCGACAAGCAGGCCATGGCCAATTGCTTGGCCTGTTGGAGGCGTGTCATCAGCTATGCGGAAGAGAAGGGGATTACGCTGGTCCTAGAACATTTGAACAGTCGTGATGACAGCCATCCGATGAAGGGCCATCCAGGTTACTTTGGCGACGATGTTGAAGTTTGTTTGGATTTGGTTAAGCAAATGGATTCGCCGAACTTTAAATTGCTGTTCGACATATACCACGTACAGGTCATGAATGGTGATGTGATTCGGCGAATCAGAGAAATGCATCCGTGGATTGGCCACTACCATACGGCCGGAAATCCCGGTCGATGTGAGCTGGACGACAATCAAGAGATCAACTACCCGCCGATCATGAAGGCTATCTTGGAAACTGGCTACACAGGCTATGTCGCCCAGGAGTTTCTCCCAACTTGGGATAACCCAAAGGAATCCCTCGAACATGCCATTCGAGTCTGCGACGTGTAGGCCAAGTTTCATCGTAGCTGCAAGAATTTTGGGAGATATTTCTTGTATGCCCAGAGTCGCCGACCGCACCGCCGTTCGAAGCGTGCCTTTCTGGTTGGCATTGCCAAGTCGTTCGTCACCTTTGTCTGTGCTCCGCGCCGCGG
>PKCQ01000491.1 GCA_002862265.1 Planctomycetaceae bacterium
TAGCCGTAGCCGTAGTCGTGTTCATAGACGCTGCGTCCATTGAGCTCAAACTCTCGAAGCAAACCCGCTTTGACGAACTCTTCCAAAGCACGATACACCGTCGAGCGGCTAACGTTCTTCCCGTTCTCACGACGAGGCAGCTGCTCAAGCAGTTGATCGACGTCAAAGTGATCATGACGACTAAAGACCTGCTCCACCAAGAACGACTTCTGAGGCGTTAAACGTTTGCCCCGACTGACCAGATACTCTGAAAACCGCTCTGCAGGAGTCTGGGATACCGGCACGGCATCCAGTGGTTGCTTGCCCGGAGATTCAGCTGCGGGGTTAGAATTAGCGCTAGGAGTCTGATTCGACACTTCGGTTCGACAAAAGAGGCAGGAAAGGGGGAGACAGAACGTTGGGCAATTTAAGGTTCAGCTGTGATACCCGAGGGTTGACGCGTCTTTTAACGCGTAATCTAACCGCCATTTGCCGCAAAGCCAAATCCCTTACTGCTCTCGCAGGGCTGATCCATCTACGCAATCCAACACTAATTTTCGTCATTCTCCCTTTACGAGCGGGCACAAGCGCAGCGGGGAGTCTGGGAACTCCGAAGAGTCAGCCTAGCGGGGACGGAGAGAGATTCTACCTAAGATCTGACGCTAAACTGCCCTCTAACGCTAAATTGCCCTGACTACTTGTCCTAAGATACGCTCATACGAAAAATGCCCAACCACTTTTGTTTAAAGTGGTCGGGTAGTATGGTTTCGTTCGTGTTGCCAGCAGACAAACTAGACTAACAGACACTTGCTCCAGCAATCAATACATCGTGGCTGAGCAGGTCCTGCTCCAGGGGCAAGAATCAGCAAGAAATGCTTTAAGCAAAGGAATCAAGCATCTTGTCTAATGCCGCGGACATTTTCTCCGGGGTCTCATAAGTTCCCTCTGCGATGGCTTGCCGGATGGCAGCCACCTTGTCCATACGGATGCCTGGTACATCCGCAGCCTCCGTTTGGCTAATTGCCATTGCCTCAGGCGACAAATCAAGCTGGTCAGCAGGCGTCGAAACAGCAGACTCAGCAGCCTGCGTTGACTCCGCTGGCGTGGCCGCCGAAGTGGACTGAATGGATTGAATCGTCTGGTTTTGTTGCAAACCGTTTATTTGCATCGGGATAGTTCTCCCCTCTAAGAAGTCTGGATCAAAGGATCTTATAGGACAGGATGGAGTGTTGGGTCAAGCCCATCAAGCGTCGCTTTCCGTGTCGAAAGCGTGAACTGTCCATAGTTTGCAGGGAGACTTTGCGATCGCGAGTTTTGAAGTTATCGTCCCGCTGCGTTGGAAACTTCCCTCTTCTCGATCGCTTTCCGGAAATGCTAGCATTGGAAAGTTTTCCGCTTATTCGGCTCGGGCACAGCGAACGAAAAAATGAAAACGAAGCCGCACACAAGCGGCAGATTTGCCTTGCTGCCAGCCCCAGCTGAGCACTACGATTCACAACCGAGGAAATCTGCTGACAACGATTTAAACCACTACTATCCACTTAGTCTCCATTCGATGCGTTTCTGTCTCGTCACAACTCAACGCGATTCCGGCGGCGGAGAAGTCTTACTAACTTCCATCGCGGACCAATTGAGTTTGGCTGGACACACGGTCAGCTGGATCGCGAGACGAAAAAGTGAAGTGGCCAAGGCTCTCAAGTCATTGGATCGCACCACGCTTCATTTGATCAATGGCCGCGGACGCAATCCAAGTGACGTTTTGCGCACGCGTCGATCCATTCAAGACTGGGCTCCAGATGTCGTGATCATGAACGATACTCATGCTGTCATGCTTGCTGGACTAGCGACAGTCGGTCTTGGCAAGCAACGCCCCGTCCGACTCGCTTACAAACACACCGTCTTTCCACTGCGCAGCCGTCTCAAGTACCGCTTGCTAGCTGACAAAGTCGTATGTGTTTCCAAGGCCGCACGAGACACCATTCTTGCCGGTGGCTTGCCTGCCGACGACACAGTTGTCATCTACGGTGGCATTCCGGTGCCACCCCAGTTGCCAATCGATGATATCCAGCGCGAAGTGCGGGAAGAACTCAACGTTAAGCATAATCAAAAGTTGATCGTCGCCATCGGCAATCTATTGCCAGTCAAAGGCCACGATGATTTGCTCCACGCCCTTGCGCAGCTCCCCAAGCAGCTCGACTACCAATTAGTGATTGCGGGAGAAGGCTTGCACCGCGAGCAATTGGAATCTCTTATCGACTCTTGCCAACTCAGTCCCAAAGTACGCTTGCTCGGATATCGCAATGACGTGCATCGTCTGATGGCTGCCGCAGATCTTATTGTGCATCCTTCACGGCTCGAAGGACTTTCACTAGTTCTGATCCAAGCGCAGATGTTGCGAAAGCCAATCGTCGCCACTGCCGTTGGCGGAGCAGCAGAGGTACTCGACGCTGACGCTGCCCAGCCGCAATCCTCCAGCTGGATTGCTCAAGCCAACTCACCAAAGAGCATTGCCGAAAAACTCATCGAAGCCCTCGAGGCCTTGGACGATCGGAACACAGATCTCACGCTTGAAGCCGACTTAGATTTTGTCGCCGCCCGCGCACGACAACAATTCAGCTTGCAGACCAACAGCAACAAGCTCGTCGAAGTCGCCACGGAAATACGCTCTCAACAACGTCGAGCGGCCTAGGTTTTTCGATCAGCCCGAGCACCTCTGCATCTCCACAGCCCAATCAGTCGAGCGGTGGTCTATACGGATCCACCGAGCTGCTTTCATCCGCTCTTTCATCCGCTTGGTCCAGGTGCGTCGCTGGCTCACGCCTTGAACCAGACTCGATGACTTGTCGGAAAAGTTATTACAGTCTTCTCCCAGGTATTCCTCGACCTCTCCCAACCCTCAAACCACTTTATCGTCATCTTGTTGACGAAAGGAACTGAAACCTTGCTCACGAAGAGTAAGACAATGAAAACGGGGGACGCCTGCGAACTGCCGATCTAAGCACAATTCGAGGTGAGAACGGAGGAACAAAGCCTATCTCACGTCGGTCGAAGGGCCTTGTCCAGCAACGCGTCTTGACTCAAGAAAGTGTTGCATCGTACCAAAGATCACTCGGGTTTTCAGATGAGTTCGCTCACCAAGAGGCCTCGCTTGAAGGAGTTCACGAAGATCCGCCAACACCGAGTTTTCACCATAGTAGTTGTGACCAAGCAAACTAGTATCCACCGCACTCGCGTCGATCACATCAATGCCATCGAACTGTACGCCAGCCTGACTCTCGCCAACTCGCTTCCCAGAATTGAAATATCGCGAGGCCAATAAGGCCAGGTCGGACTGTGAGGTGTAAAGTGTCATGTTCTCAGCCTTTCCCACAATCTCAGGAGCAATATTCTGCCGGAATATGTCAGCATCAATATCGGGAGCAGCTAACACCACCTGGTTAAAAAACGGCTTGGCCTGCGTTTCAATACCTGCCAAAGCCTCCGTCAGTCCGACATTCCCCATGCTATGCGCTACCAGGTGAATCGACTCTGCCCCGGACTCATTAGCTAGCTCTGTCAGGAACTGCCGAATCAGCTTCACGCTCAGCTGAATGTTCTTACTATCCAGCTGATACTTGTACCAATTGTCCTGAGAAGGCCAACTATAAAATGCTGCGGCACCTGAGAACTCCAGATCGTAAGACATCTGTGCTGTGCGGCGGGCGGCGTCTTCAAAAGAAACGTTGTAGCCATGAATGAAAACTAGCAGACTATTGCCGCGTTGCCCCAAGGCACCGCGCAGGTCGTCAAGGAACTCGGACTTCTCCAACGGTTGCGTATCCCTCAGCACGATATGTTTTTCAGAATCTTCGGCAAACTCGAATTTCAATAACGAAGCACTTTCCAGCTCACCATGCTGGTGATTGCCTGGAATGCTAACTTTGCATTTGCCAACCACAAGCTCTGTACCAAGCTCTCCGCCATAGTGGACCATCGCTGTCGCATCTGTATTGCGATCTTGAGCTGGCAGACTGGTAAACCAGATCAACAGAGCTCCACAGCCGATTAAACCCACCGCGCCGTATCGCAGAAGCTGGCGTCGAAGAATGCCAATGAACCAGACACTGAGAATGCAGAGTGCCCCCGGTAACAGAACAAGATAGCGTAAAGCTACGACAACTGGACCAGCGTCATCGGCCAATGGTTTCCGGTTGGTTCCATAGTATACCGTTACTTCCGATTCCCGCTCTGCCGCTGGTCTCACATCCACCTCCTCAATCGCTAAACGAATACTTGCATCTGAAGACGGACTTTCTGTTGCTTTGTTAGCTGGCGGGAGTAGGTTCGGCAGGGGCACAGATCCTTCACTAATGCTTGGAGCCTCTGAAACATCTGCAGAATTGCTCCTCACTGTCATACCATCTCTAACATTTACTGTATCGCTGGCTGCAGGCCACTCGGCCAAACTTGGCAGAGCCGGAAAAACACTTTCTGGCGGAGCGGTCATATTGCCGTCTCCGCTTGAATCCAGTTCATGCAGCGTCGTCTCTAGCTCAGCACTGGCAGCTAAAATCAAGTTAGGGGCAATATCCTCGCGCAATCGCCCCACTAATCTCATACCTTCCTTGGATCCGGAGACGTTATCGATCGCTGCCACAGAAGCACTCGCCAGTACCGCATCCTGAGCCATAATTTTTAGTTCACGCCGCTGAGAGCAATCCTTTGCTTCGCTAAGCTTCGCTGCAAAGTTGTGAACGAATTCCGTTTCCTTGTCGTTGCCCTCAAGCTCCACCAAACACTTCTCACAGACCTTGCCAATCCCTGGTTCGTCAACATGGTCGATCAAACGACGATAGGATTTATTGGGTAGCCTCGTCAGCAATTTTGCCGCGACAGTACGTGTCTCTAGATCGGCGGTTTCATCTGCGAGCAAATTCTCAAGGGAGTCAGCAGCGGGCTCGCCAAGATCCAAGATC
>PKCQ01000289.1 GCA_002862265.1 Planctomycetaceae bacterium
GCACCTGGCTGGGAGGCGGAGCAGAACAACTCGATGCTACGTGACTCGCCAGGACGCAGCTCACCCACTGGGGCTTCGAGCTGCGTGTCGCCACTCTCATGCCGAAGCTGCGTAGGAATATCCGCTTCCAAGTTGACGTTCCTTGCCGTTCCTGTCCCAGTATTTCGCAGGTTAATCACAATCTTCTGGTTGCCTCCCAAGAGAACATCTTGGCTGGCCTGCAGGTCCAATTCGAGTTTTGGCAAGGTGGCGATGGATCGCATGGAAGCTTGTGCAGCGATTTGCACCATGGCGACGCTACCAATCTCGCCCTGGATTTCTGGAATGATGGTGAGCGAGATGGTTCGCTTTTCTCCAGCGGAAATCTTACCTATGTCCCAGGTCAGCATTCCTTCCGGGCTTTGTTGGGCAGCAGGGATTGCCTCAACAAACTTGACGCCCCGTGGAATTCGATCTAGCACTCGCACGCCGTGTGCTGTGGATTGGCCACGATTTTCAACCTCAATTGTAAGTGTCGCCCGTTTACCGACTTGTACTTCCTCGGGTGCAACTTTGTTAATCATTACCACTGGACTTTGCGCACCATCAAGAGATCGGCTACCAGGGCGATTGCTACTAAGGCTTGCCAGCCGGCCAACAGTTGCGATTGTGTAGGATCCAGAGGCTGAACTGCTCGGCGTGTCAGCAGATGAAGTCGTTGCCGCAAGAAGTGGCTTAGTGTTTCGCGGTACCGTACCCGGCGAAGGATTACGAGCCAGCGAACGTATTGGCCGGGCCGCTGGCTGCTGCGGAGCCGAGATACTTGACCGCTGGTCAGATACGCTGGGCGGTAGAGCGGCGGGACCAAGATTCGTTTGCCCGACGGGAGCCGTTAGATCGGTCGCAGACATGACGCCGCGTTGGGTGTCGGACATATCGCTGACCTGAGAGGTAACTGGCGATTCTGCTGGCAGATGTGGAGGCATTGAAGGCGTTGCTGGCGGTTGAGCATAACCGTCCGTGACTGGCGGAGTACCTGCACCAAGCGCAGTTGCGTTTCCGCTACTAGAGACTGGAATCGGAGCGGAGGAGCTTGGAGCACTCGACGAGTCCGAAATTGCTGCGGAAGGAGGACTGTCTGAATTGGACCCGACAGACGTCGGTTCTGCTGGAGCTTCTCTATCTGTAGGGAAAGCTGTTGGCGCGAGCGGTTGTGAGACGATTGGTGCTAGTATGCCAGAAGTAACGGTCGCAGCAGGCGGAACACTCGAAAATGGAATGATAGTCGAGGGCAAAGATGGCGGACCGCTTGCATCCGCTTGGTCAAGATTCGGAAGAGCCGGTAAGCTTGCCGGTGCCGAAGCAGCTGGGCCTAACGCTGGAGCTTCCGGTAGCCATGCTGGTTTTTCGGGAGCGGTTGTCGGCAAAGAAAGGGCCGGGGCTGCAACATCATTCGAAGCACTCGTGCCTGGCAAAGGTGGAACATCGGAAATGCTGCCACGCAGGGGATTAGAGTCGCTCGATTCCGGCTCAGATGGGACGCTTAGCGCAGTGTAAATGGAGGGCTGCTCATTGTTCGCACGAACGATGGGCGCTGGGACATCCAGCGACCGAAATCTCCGGGCGGATGCGAGGTCAACCTGGGGTACCCACGACGACTCGACGGCAATGGGCTCTTGGTCGACTGGCTCTTTGGGCATCATCGCAGAGGTTTCGCGCGGTCGATTGCGCGAATCGTGCTGCGCGAGTGCGATTACACATGCACCTAAAACGATACATCCACCAATTGAGGCAAGGCGTGTGCTGGTTTTTTTCATTCTTCGACATCCATGTCGGCCGGATCTGAATCAGGGAACCTGCAGGAAAGCGGTTCTAGTCGTGTGGCCGCGAGGCTTCAAACTGAGGCTATTGGACACTACGGTCATCGTGTTGTTAGCAAATTCGAAAGTCGGCTGATAGTGCAAATACAAGCTCGGGGATGTCATGAGAAAATACGAGGTGTAAACCACGCATTCTGCTTTACCGGTACTGTAGTTCAGCGTTGCTAGACACTGCCGTGGAAAGCACTCTGCCTGAACACAAGACGGGGAGAATGAAAATGAAGCGAGTGGATTGCGTTGAGGTCCGAGTCGTTCCCGCCGAGTCTCTGCCCGATAGCGCTAAGATGAAGCAATGCATGCAATTGCGAGAATGCGAGGGGCAATCCAGGTTCGCCAAAGCCAAACTCATACCAAATTGGCATCAGGCTCGTAGGCACGTCCATCGCCTCTTTCAGCGAAATCTATATTGGGATGAGTCGGAAGTGGTGATCGTTGACGTCGCGACGGCTAGCGTGCTTGTTCGTTTCTCTACAGTGAACCTGGAAAGCCGGCGGAATGGTTATTCGAAAGGGAAAAGAAATTCGAGTTTGGTAGCACGTCAGACCGCAAAGCCTTGGGACAGCCTAGCGTTCATGAAGAGTAATGAGAGCGGATTCTTCGAGAGTAGGAATTTAGTCGATTTTCAATGGCAACGGGTGGATGGAATGAGCAGCGAGCAGCTGTTCCGTAGGTCTTGCCTAAAACGTGTTGCCGATCAGAACTCGATCTGTGCCTTCGCCCTTCAAGCTTTTAGTTTCATTGCTTATTCGCTTTCCGCACTGACGCTTTTGCTGCACGCTCTTGTCCGAAGTTCCAACTACCAGTAGTTTCATACGACTTGAAAACTCTTCCTCCGTTTGGGACAGGTGCGCGTGCCAATTGTTGAATTGAGTGACCCTCTGGATCGACGATTGGATCCGTATCGTGATATACGATCACGCAACTGGACAGAGCAAAGCGGCTATTTTATTGCCGAAGGCCCAATAGTCGTCGAAGAATTGCTTCGCAGCGATTTCGATTGTCAAAGCATGCTGATCGGAGCAAAGCATTTGGGTCGGTTCTCGACTTGGTCGGAGCTATCGGACGCTCCCATTTTCTGTTTGCCCGATTCAGAGCTCCAGCGGCTGGTCGGTTTCAAATTCCACCGAGGGATTTTGGCATGTGGCAGCCGACGACCACTCCAAAGACTTGGCGATTCCGGTGCTGATTTAGACTTTCCCGCCCAAGCTACCCTGGTCGGATTGGAGGGAGTGCAGGATCCTGAAAACCTTGGAGGAATTCTTCGAACCTGCGCGGCACTTGGGATTCATGCAGTTCTTGTCGGACCAGGCTGTGCAGATCCATTCTCTCGACGTGCCTTGCGTGTAGCGATGGGGGCGAGTCTGCAATTGAATCTGTTCCGCGCCGAGAGTTTCGCAGAGGTACTTCCAGACCTATGGCAGCAGCATGAGATCGTTTCTTTCGCGACTGCTCTTTCGCCAGGCTCTCAACCACTCGCGCAGGCCGAACGGTGCCCCAGGACCATGGTTTTGCTTGGGAACGAAAAGCTCGGGCTATCGGATAGCACAATAAAAAAAGTCGACCACCAAGTATGCATTCCGATGCAACTTGGAGTCGACTCGATGAACGTAAACGTAGTTGCTGGAATTGTCCTGCACTACTTTTGCGAACTTGCTCCTGAAGTCTAAACCTATTCGGATGTCAGCGTGAAGTTGACGTCCTTGTTCTCACCAGCAACAAGATCGGCAGTTAGCTCAGAGTTCTGGTTGTACTTGGCAGGAACGGTTTCCTTAAACTGAGCAGCGTCTTTGTAGTTGTCGCCTTGCGCGAGCGCTTCGTAACCATCGGAACCCGAGCCGCTGTTTTCGTCATAGGGAGCATTGTCTTCGTCGACTGCTGCATCTGGAGTGTCGGTCGTTTGTTGGCTGGTAATAGAAACTTTGTAGCTACCTGGGCTAGCGACAAGTGAATAGCTACCAGACGAATCGGTCGTTGCAGCGTTAGGTGTACCTCCCGACTTGGGAACAAAGGCAACTACTAGACCCGCTGCCGGGGATCCGTCCATTGTTACTGTTCCAGTTACCTGTGACGTAGGGTCACCACATCCAGCTGTCGCTGAGACGAGTGCGACTAAGGCCAAGAAAACCACTCTGCTCATTTTGTTTCTCTTGAAAAAAGGAAAAGATGCATGGGATCGAAAGATTGAAACTCTGTCAGTTAGTGTTATTCCGCAATCAGAAAAGATTTTCAAATTTGAAAACGCTACCCCGAAAGTGAAAAAGGCGAGTGACACGAGCCACCCGCCTTCATGTTGCAATGCTTCAAGCTCTTCGTAAAGAACTAGTTGGCAGTGATATCCGCGTTGGGTTCACCACCATCCTTACTGCCGAGCGCACCCCAGACACCATAGTCAGATGGGCCGGACGGGTTTGCAACACTATTGGCAGTGATGTCGCCAGTGTCGATGTTCTCTGAAACGAAGTGGACCGATGCATCACACATCGCCACATTCACACCACCTGTGTGATAGCTGGAAGGCGGTGACATATCTTCGTTACCGTCTACGCCACCCCAATGACAGCTAGGACCGTTTGGACGAATCATAGTCGCGAATCCGCAGAAGTACGGACGACCGTCCCAAGCACGACCACCAGTCGGACGGAAGTTCGCACGAACTTGTCCTGTCAGGCGGTTGTCAGGACCAACACGAGCGTAGCAAGCAGCGGGATTCCAGGCACGCACGTTGAGTGCAACACCACCCTTGAGATCACGAACTCCTCCACCAGCAACCCGCTCACTCATCATCAAAGTGTTTGAGGTACCATCTACGATGGCTCCCATTGGCAACCAGCGGTTTATTTGAAAAGCACCTCGATTGTCACGTCCCGACTGCTCAGGCCGGAAGTGATTTTGGTGATAATCGTCACCAACGCAAACCTTGTAGTTTAGGATCGAAGGGCTCTCGTTTCGGTTCTGAATTGGTGGGTCAGATGGACAAATAAATGCTGGGATGTCCACCTTCCAGTTCTGGTTAGCCCAAGCTATACGCTCAGGGTCGTTTCCGTAGTGTTCGTCATTGTAAGCCC
>PKCQ01000686.1 GCA_002862265.1 Planctomycetaceae bacterium
ATATCACTGAGGATGATCTTCCTTGGGCCGATGTTCGAAAAGCGATCGATGACATTGGCTTCCAGGGGTGGATTGCGGCCGAGGTCGGCGGAGGCAACGAGCAACGCTTGAAGATTGTTGCTGACCAGATCGACAACGCCTTGAACATTGGTTAGCAAGCGTTCAAGAACGCAAGATCTCTGTGTTTTGTCTGGAACGTAACACGCTTTGGCCGCTGGCGACGAATCACGTCGCTAGCGGTATTCTTTAAGCTAGGTGCAACACATAGGAAGTCTTTTTTGGGACTCCGATAGAATGTGGCCCTTGGTTCGGCTAGTTGGGAAGTTTATCTGCCTGCTATAATCCGCGGTCGACGTTCCCCATCTATTCGATTGTCGGATAAGCCTCCTCCTTTTTATCCCGGTCGCCTGGGAGATCCGCGTCGATTCGATTACTTTTTGCCGCGTCGGCAGATCTGGTGAGACTAACTAGAAATTACTGCGTCGGCCTGCAGGACTGGCAGCGAACAACGGAAAATGGTTAAAGTTCATGGTTCAAAAAACCAGCGATAGGGCCTCTAAGATGGTGAGCAAGAATGCCAAAGCCACGGATCATAAGGCAAAGCAGGATGAGACTGTCGACGACTTTCAGAGTACGCGTGAAACCGTCGAATCAGTTGTCGTAGCTTTCATTCTCGCGTTTCTCTTTCGGGCATTTGTGGCCGAGGCCTTTGTCATTCCGACCGGCTCGATGGCTCCAACCTTGATGGGAGCACACAAAGATCTTGTTTGTGAGCATTGTGGGCAGCAGTACCAAGCGAATGCGAGCGCTGAGTACGACTCTAGTACGGGCAGTCTGAAACCAAGCATCAAGACCTTGGCGAGTTATTGTCCGAACTGTCGAGGCCGAAATATCTATGACTTTGAGAACAATAAGAATCATCTTACCTTTCCGGGAGATCGGATTCTCGTCAGTAAATTCGACTATGTATTGTCGCATCCAAAACGCTGGGATGTGTTCGTTTTTAAGCAACCGCAGAAGGCGAGTGTCAACTATATCAAGCGTCTTGTCGGATTGCCGGGAGAGACGTTGCGGCTGATACATGGCGACGTCTATTTGATTAAGTCCGGCAATGAAACAATAGCCCGTAAGCCGCCACATAAAATTCAGGCAATGAAGCAGCTGGTGCACGACACGCGGCACATTCCTGCCGAGTTGGTCAAGGCGGGATGGCCTAGTTCTTGGCAACCATTACCCGGAGCAGGCGACGGTTGGAATGTTGAGCTAAGCGAGCGTGACTGGCAGGCATCGCTGGCCTCCACCGCAAAAGATAATTGGATTCGGTACTATCATAAATTTGCATCCGATGAGCAGTGGGCGAAGTTGGAAGCCGGTGAGTCGATTGGTGATGTGGATCCTTACCAGACTCGCTTGATAACTGATTTTTTGGCTTACAACTCCGAAGCGCTCACCCGGAGTGCGGGAAGTTACTTTGACCTTGAGGAAGGTTGGTTGAAGAAAAACGCACCGAAGATTCTTCAAATGTTCGTGCCCAATCCGAGCCTTGTTCGGAAGAGGGAGTTTGGCAGTGCGAAGGAACTTTACGAACACGCTGCTTCTAATCTTATGGTCAGCAATAACTATGGTTCGAACTGGGTCGGTGACTTGAGCTGCCGATTTGAAGTGGAGCTGAAATCGGAGGGTGGGATTCTATTGCTTGATCTAGTCGAGTTTGGAATTCATTTCCGGTGCGCCATCGACGTGAGCACGGGCCAGGCAACCTTACAGGCACTGGACGGAACTGAGCCTCTCGCGATTTTCGATGGAGGCGACCAGGTTAGAGCCTCAACGTCGGTAAAGGGCGCTGGCAGCTACACGCTTGAGCTTGCAAACTTCGACGATCGAATTGTCTTGTGGGTCAATGGGTCGGTCGTTGACTTCGGGAACACGGATTTTTCTTTGGAAGGAGTTCGTTCATTAGAGCAATGCCGGCCGTATTGGTCTCTCACAGACCCGAAAGACGCAGCACCAGTGGGAATCGGTGGCCGGGAGGTCGAGATGACAGTCAAACGAGCAAGCGTGCATCGAGATATCTACTACACGCAAAGAAGCGGCGCGTTCTCGGACATAAGACTTACCAGGTCCGAATTGAGGGCGGCGATTCCGGATCAGGAGTTCGCCAGTAGCGCCTACGACGAAGACTCTCTGCTGAGCGGAGTTTACTCACATCCGGAATGGTGGAGTCAGATAGGAATCTTTGCTTATCGCGATCAAGATGTTTTTCGTCTCGAGGACGATCAATACTTCCCACTCGGCGATAACAGCGCGGCCAGTCTTGACGCTCGATTTTGGGGCGTTCCGAAGTACGTGGAAGAAAAGTTTCTTCTCGGCAAAGCCCTGCTGGTGTTCTGGCCTCACACCTGGAATCGTCCAGTTCCATGGCTGCCGAATTTCCAACGTATGGGGCTTATTCGCTAGTCTGAATTGGGAGGTTTTCCCGTGTTCCGCCGGTTTGCATGTTTGATAGCGTCTCGACATGGAAACCTGATTCCCCTGAGATGACTGGGCGGATAGCTCTTTTCGGATATAAATAAAGCCGCGTCCCGCATCCACTTTCGGCTGCTATGCAGAGACGCCACCAAGACTTTGACAAACCAAGAGACAGGGCAGAGCGCGAATGCGACGGAGAGTAGTTGTAACTGGATTGGGAATGATCAATCCACTTGGAAAGGACGTGGAGACAGTCTGGGCGGCGCTTCGGGAAGGCAAGAGTGGCGTCGGCAACATTTCGATTTTCGACGCGAAGAATTATCCGACTAAGATCGCTGCGGAGGTGAAGGATTGGGATGTTTCGCAATGTGGCGAAGATCCTGAATTATGGGCCAAACGCGGTCGCCATGCCCGCTTTGCGGCGGGAGCTGCCAAGCAGGCGGTCGAGTCGTCTGGCATTCTGGACAGCATCACTGACCGTTCTCGCATCGGCGTGTACTTTGGTGCGGGAGAGGGAAATCAGGACTTTCATAACTTCACTGCTATGCTGGATGCAGCGACCAAGGAAGGTGAGGAATTTAACTCGAACGAGTTCATTCGGCGCGGACTTGAGATTCTTGATTGCGAAGTTGAAATTGAGCAAGAACCGAGTATGCCGTCGGCGCATGTTGCAAACATGTTCAACATTCAAGGCCCAAATCTTAACTGTCTGACGGCCTGCGCAGCCAGCAGTCAAGCAGTGGGCGAAGCGACTGAGTTAATTCGTCGCGGTGATGTAGATGCCATGATGGCGGGTGGAGCTCACAGCATGATCCATCCATTCGGCTTGACGGGCTTCAGTCTGCTCACAGCACTTTCGACAAACAACGACAATCCGACCGGCGCGTCTCGGCCGTTCGACCGCCTCCGCGACGGGTTCGTGCTTGGCGAAGGATCCTCAGTTGTCATTCTCGAGGAGCTGGAACATGCTCGCGGTCGTGGCGCACAGATTTTCGGTGAAGTTTTGGGCTACGGATGCACTGCGGACGCTTACCGTATTACCGATATTCATCCGGAAGGGCGCGGTGCTATCGGATGCATGTCCGCAGCGATTCGCGATGCCGGATTAAATGCCGATGATGTAGACTACGTTAACGCTCACGGCACCAGTACCACTGTCAACGACAAGGTCGAGACAGTTGCTTGTAAATCGGTCTTTGGTGATCGTGCTCAGAAGGTTCCTGTATCGAGCACGAAGAGCATGATGGGGCATTTGATTGCAGCTGCGGGAGTCTCCGAGATGATCGCTTGCCTGCTCGCGATTCGTGATAACTGCTTGCCACCGACGATCAATCTTGAAAACGCGGATCCTCTCTGTGATCTAGACTACGTAGCCAACGAGGCACGGGACGCTGATCTGAAGGTTGCACTGAACAATTCTTTCGGATTTGGCGGTCAGAATGTGACTCTCGCTGTTGGCGAATTCAAGGCGTAGGCTCCTCCTGGGGCAGTCCGAACCAGCAACTGCTACAAACCTTCCAATTTTCTCGGCATTCTACTAACCGTTTAGCGCTTTGACTGACAGTAATGTCTGGTCGATCTACAATATCAAGTGCACTTCCAGATGCGAGGAATATCTAGGGTGAGTCATCTGCACTACCGGTACGACCGCGTTAGCCACTATTGTCCGTAGACCTATTCCCGCTCGCAAAGCCAAATTCGCGATCCGATGTCTCAGAAACTGCTCATTCAATGTCCGAATTGCAATGCACGACTCGCTTTGCCCAATTCGAGCCAAGGTGAGTTTAGGGTTGGCTGTCCCAAGTGCCAGCTCCAGTTCCGCGTGCAGAATCCGACGCCCTTGCCTGCGAGCCAGCCGAAAAACCCAACGGCTGAGAATCTCGGTCGATTGCAGCCAGTCGAGGAGACACCTTCGACGTTAGAACATCCACCAGTAGCCTCCAGCAACAGGCCAGTGCGTCAGTCCCTAACTCCGGTAGTCCAAGCCGAAACAGCTAAACCGGCTCGGCTGGTTCGAGCTGTGCCGATTGATGACGGAAGCGCCCAGAACCCATCTCCGAGCCCCTCGCCTCCAAACGCTTTTCAGCAGCCCCATGTCGGCGCGACTCAATTGCCCATCGACTCGAAAGGCAATTTCAAAGGCTCCGTCACCAAACGAGATCTGCCTAACTTCGATTTTGAAGCGACGAATGCGAAGTTTGAGCTCCATGCCAGTGCGCCTGGAAACAAGTTAAACTCCGTGGATGCATCCGAGCAGAAAGCGGAAGCTACAAACAATCCTCGCCCGCAGATCAAACTGCCGGCGGAGTCCGTAGCCGAAGCTGACACTAAACCTGTAGCTGAGCCTTTCGTTGAGTCTGCTAAGCCCGATAGCGAGCCAGCTCATCAATTAGTCAAAGAAGAGAAGCGAGACACTGATCTCGGCAGTTCGGACACTAAGCAAGAATCTAATGAT
>PKCQ01000079.1 GCA_002862265.1 Planctomycetaceae bacterium
TGATCGAAGGCTACGAGATGCTTAAAGGCCTCTCAGGCGTCACGACACACGACCACGCTGAATGGATTCCAATCTTTGACAACACGCAGGACATTCCTTCCCTTGCGCAAAAAGTTCGCGAAACCCAGCAGTCTGATCGCCCCATCTCCCACTGCTACATCATTCGCAGACACGGCATCTACACATGGGGCAAAGACCTAGACGAAGCCTTCCGACACATCGAAGTGCTAGAATTGTTATTTGAATGCATCGGCCGCACAGCCACTATGGGCTAGCCAGCCAACGGGCCAAGAATCCCCAGGTGTGGCACTGGCTTTCCAGCGCGACACACAGAGTCGCCACATTTCTTGAAAACTACTCTTTGGCTTTCAGATCTCGTTCGGCCGCGTAGATCAGCTCTTTGTCCTTACAGCCTTCGCCAACGTCCTTCAGCAGCATCGAAACCGCCTTCGCAAGTTGCTTATCAACTCCACTGGGGAGTTCACCTGGCGCGGGCCAGACAGTCACATGAGGCTTGCAACCATTCCGTTCCATGTCTTGGCCGTCATTGATCAAGAACCAGCCTCGAAACGGAACACGAATCCGACCAACATCATTGATCGTTGCCGAGCCAGTACTCACCACGCCACCGGCAGTTTGAACTCCGACGACTTTCCCACGACCAAGGGTCTTAATCGCGTGTGAAAAAATCTCCGCGTTGCTGTAGCTGTTTTGGTTACAAAGCACGATGACAGGCTTGGACCAAGACGCAAAGATCGCTCGATCCTGCGGATACCCCTGCCCTCCTCCACGAGGGACGGTGATCGCGTGACGAGGCTGAGTCAGCGCCGTCAACAGAATATCTGTCGTCGATCCACCGCCATTGTCTCGAACGTCGATAACCAAACCTTCCTTGCCGTAGCCGACATTGTATAGCTGTCGCTCGAATTCGTAGAAGCTCGTCATGTCCATCAGGCGAATATGCAAGTAGCCGAGCTTTCCAGCGCTCTGCTCTTCCACGGCTTCACGATTCCGCTCTAGCCAGTGCTCGTACAGCAACGATCGGGCGCGTCCATAGGTCGTTGGCCGCAGTGTAACCGAACTCTCCTCTGCATCATTTTCGCCGCGTCGAATCTGCAAGTCGATGTCCCGATCAAGCCGACCGTTCAGAACCGTGGTCAGATCTAAGCCAGGATCAACTGCTGTCCCGTCAATCGATAGAATCACGTCGCCTGCCTGCAGCTTGCTCACCTCGAGATCTGCTGGCCCGTTCTTGATCACATCACGAACTAGCAGTCCGGGGCCGGCGAAGGAAGAGTCAAAACGAACACCCAAGTGTGCCGTGGTATCTCTCCAACCTTCAACGCCAGCCGAAGGGCGAGAACCGTTCGGATAGAACCCAAGGTGAGAACCGTTCAACTCCCCGAGCATCAAGTAGATA
The DNA here is from genome assembly GCA_002862265.1 of Planctomycetaceae bacterium. Taxonomy (GTDB): domain Bacteria; phylum Planctomycetota; class Planctomycetia; order Pirellulales; family Pirellulaceae; genus Aureliella. The sequence continues at coordinate 1,421 of PKCQ01000079.1, forward strand.
ACTCCCGCCATTCCAGCAGTGTCATGCATCTCACCCGCTACCGGAGCATACTTGCGACGGATCTCGTCCCAATTGTGATTGGCATAACGTGAGTCGTACCAAACCTCGCGCATCGTCAGCCAAGCCTTGTCAAAGCCAGCTTGTAGCCAACCCGATCGCGAGCTGATCTGAGCAACTTCGAACGAGTAGGACTCAACCCTACCGCTCAGATCAATCTTGGCCGGCGTTCCACTGCGAAGACAGAGAATCCCGCCTGCCTCTTTACTCCAAACGGGACTCGAACCAGTCGAGCTCGTCAGCAGCTTTGGAGTCAGCTTGTCCGGGAAGTCAACCGTATACCAGCCGCGTTGTCCACGAATAGAAGCGCTGAAAGCAAGCTTCTTGCCGTCAGGGGAGAAAAGTAAGCCCGACTCGAAGCTGTCGGGGATCGAGATCCGACGTAGTCGATTGTGAATTCCGTCAAGATCAAACGTGAATCCAGACTTTTTCTTAGGCTTAGCTTCCTCCTTCTTCTCTTCTTTAGACTCCTCTTCCTTGGCTTGCATTTCGCCCTTGGCATCAGGCTTTTCGTCACCCGCACTCGCTTCCTCTGATTTCTTTCCTTCTGCAGGATCTGGCTTCGCATTCGCCTCTTCCTTCGGCGGCGACTTGCGTTTCTTCTTCATCAGCTCAATGGCTTCCTGCATCGTGCGTTGCCGAGAAGTTTCTTCGCCGACTTCCTCCTGCAAGTAAACGTAATAAATATCCACTTCGCGATCGATTCGTCGGCCGGTGAAAGCCAGAATCTTGCCATCAGGCGAGAACCGTGGATTGCCCTCGTTGTCGGGGTGACGCGACACATTCACGGGCTCATCCGAGCCATCAAGTCTGCGCAGCCAGATCTCGCGATTGAAGTTGTTGTCCTGCTGAGAGTAAGCGAGCCAATGACCGTCAGAAGAGATATCGAACTCAACTCCACTAAAGCCGCTGATGAGCTTCCGCTTCTCGGACTTCGCAACATCAAAGACAACCAAGTCGCCGCGACCTTGCTGAAACACCAACTGCTTGCCATCTTGGGTGAACTCCATACCGCCCTCTACATGGCCATCGGAAGTCACCTGCTCAAGCTGGAATTCATCGTTCTGCCACCAATAGTTTTCGGCATCTTTTCTCGTTGCCTTCCATATGTCGACTTGCCCATCCGTCGTTGAAGTGAACCATATCTCATTGCCATCGCGAGAAAACAGCACATCTTCTTCGTAGCCAGCCGTTCTCGTCACCCGCTTTGGTTCACGGAGTTTCGTATCCATGACCCATACATCGCCGCCAGCGATAAAAGCGACTTCCAGTCCATCGTTCGTGAAGGCCGCTTCGTCGGCAGAAGAGAACTCACGTCGCATTTCGTCCTTCGGCGAATTCACACCTTTGCTTACCATCAATTCAACTTTTGTAGGCTGTGCATTGGGCTTGGGCTGGATCGTGTAGAGATCAAACAAATGCCGGAAAAGGATCGTGCTTCCGTTTCGAGCAATCGATGGAAAGACGATGGAGTCATCTTCGAATCCATAAACCTTGGTTTGCTGGCCAGGCTTATCGTCTGCACCGAAGCGGTAACGCCATAGCTCGAAACCCGTGAACGTTCCCTTAGTAAAGTAGAAACCTTTGCTGTCCGGCATCCAGATCGGCCACATGCACTCGACGCCTTCGTGCAGTAGCTCGTCAAACTTCTTCTTCTCTAAGTCGTAAACCCAGACTTGGGCCGAACGTTCACCTTCGTAACCTTTCCGCCACCAACGCTCACCTTCGCGTGTAAATAAGATCTTCTTGCCGTTTGGAGAGATCTTGGCATCCTCGGCCATTGCATCGGCAACTACCTGTTCCTTCTTTCGCTCGCTGGCACTGACTTTCAGCAGTCGCGTCGAGTCGCGGTGGTAGTGATCGCGGCTCCCCAAAGCTAGCAAATGCTTGCCATCCGGAAACCAATCACTGAGCTCGTAACCTTCGGAGTGAAATGTCAGTTGGTTTAAGTCAGAGCCATCTAGTTTCATGACAAATATCTGACTCGAACCCGTACGGTCGCTGACGAAAGCAACCCGCTTGCCGTCGGGCGAAACCAAGGGCTGAGAGTCGTTGGCGTCGTTGATTGTCAAGCGCCGGAGCCCACTACCGTCAATCTTGGCGATCCAAATCTCGCCAATCCAGCTAAAGACAAGCTGCTTGCCGTTCGGTGTGATGCTTGGATCCCCGGCTAGGCGGATCGGCTGCCCCGCTTCTACAACCAGAGAACTGAGGAGAAGGCAAAGAACAAAAGCGGAGACTCTGGAGATCATGGATAGCCTGTTTTCACAATGGGATGGATTTTGCGGAATGGCCGTCAAAAGCTTTCAGCTGACTTATAATGCCTCCCAGAATAGGCATTTTCAAGCGCCGCGTCGGTTGCCCGAAAGAGATTAGCAGTTTAATTTGATGACTCACTCGGACAAACCGACTCGTCGCGGCAGACGTGTCAGCTTAGGAAGTTTTTATTGTCCTGGCGAAGCGGATGCAGGCGGCAGTTGAAGCCACCTGACTTCCCCCAACCCACTGACGGAGAGAACCATGGCCAAAGTCATTGTTCAAGATGAAAACAAGACAATCACAGACATTGACGGGATCCGATCCTTCCTAGAGCCTTTCGGCATTTGGTACGAGAACTGGCCTGTCGAAGAGCGACTTTCCGCAGACGCGACCAACGAAGAAATCTTGGAAGAGTTCGCCCCTGAGATCGAATCGCTCAAGCAGCGTGGTGGCTTCGTGACCGCAGACGTGATCAACGTCAACTCGGAAACCCCCAACCTCGACGCGATGCTTGCTAAATTCGACAAGGAGCACACGCACTCGGAAGACGAAGTGCGATTCACCGTCGCCGGCCGCGGGTTATTTCACATCCACCCCGAGAGTGGACCTGTTTTCGCCGTCGAGGTGGAATCAGGTGATTTGATCAACGTTCCAGAGGGCACGAAACACTGGTTCAACCTGTGCGACGATCGTGCTATCCGCTGCATTCGCCTTTTCGAAGACCCATCGGGTTGGACACCTGAGTACATCGAAGAAGGCGTGCATGTCGACTACCAGCCGCTCTGTTTCGGTCCTCGCTATGTTGAGAACGAAGAAGCGGGTCAGCCAGTCATCGACATCTAAGCTCTCTTCGTTACGGACGAGGTAACGAATTCGCATTCGGTAATGGACAAGGTCACGAGTCATCCGGCATGGCCCGATCCGGCTTCTAGAGTTCGTAACCCCTTTTTCGATAAACTCGCATCAACCGCTGGCCGGCGTCAGTGTTTTTTTGGAGCCCCGCGTTGAGTCCTCTCCCGGCCAAGTGTTTCTGAATTTCTTTCATTTTTGTTCAACCCGCCATTCACGGGAAAAGACCTTCAAAAATATTTTTGGGTCAGTCGCGGGTTCCTTGCTTTTGTTTCCGTTTTCGTTTTCGTTTTCGTTTTCGTTTTCGTTTTCGTTTTCGTTTTCGTTTTAATTT
>PKCQ01000078.1 GCA_002862265.1 Planctomycetaceae bacterium
AAGCCATCCTTCGCCTAGGATGTTGCTTAGGTCCAAATTGCTAACGACAGCGAGACGCTTTTCGATTTCTTGCAGCGACGGAGTTCGCGGAAGAGGTGATTCGCCGAGTCTAACTTCAACCCTTGTAACACGTCCAACCAGCTCTGGCGGCATGTTCGCTGATTCGCCAACTAAATCTACATTGCTTCGAAGTGCCGCGAGCTCCGCCGGATCGAGCTGCACGACGAAAACCAGTTTGTCTTGTTGGTCCACGTACCAACCGTACTCGCGTTCTTGTTGGCCGAATGTGCGTCCAGCTAAGGCGAAAACAAGCAACACGGAGAACAGCAAGCGTTTGCAAAGCAAGCGTCGCATTCGATTCATGAGTCTCATCCTTGTGATGTTTGGCAGTGTGGGAAGCAGAAACTACCTTACATCTACAACCTACAAGTTCGTTCTTACCTAAGGCTTGGGTGCTACGCAAGGAAAGCCAACCTAGGGGCTGCTTTCGTTGGCCGACCGCCATCGAGAACGAGAACTTAATCCAATTGAGTCTTACTTAGTGCACCAACACTAGTCCTCCGCTCGTCGGTTATTGGGCCGATGCCTGGAATCGAACATCCCTTTTCGCCATGCACAGACCTAGGTTGGCGGACACAACTTAAAGCAAAAGCAGGCAAAGTGTAAAGAGAACTTGGCTAGTGCTGGGGCTTGACGGTTGATGAGGACTCATCACGGGGGTGGCGTGGTCGGCTAGGAAGCACCGATTTTCAGCAATCAGTGTATCTTGGAGCTCTTGGCGATCTAGGAAGCAGAGCACAGCCGTTTGAACTGCGTAGTCGGCAGGCGTCCGACAAACGCGACGCTCGATGCTGCTATTGCAGCGCTGGTGTGAAAGTTGCCGTGAAAACCAGACTGAGGGGCTTGCGAATGCTAGCAATTGTGAAGTTGTAATGATTCCTTAAAAAATTCCTACGGTTTTTGCGTACAGTCCCCCAGAGTGTTCTCCCAAATCCACTTCTGGCGAATGGAAGTGCCCAAACGAGCAATCTTGCTAAAGTAATTGCCCTGTATTAATCGAAAACAAACATCGGACAGTTTGTTCTATAAAGTCCCAACGAATCGATTGATGCGTTTGGAAGCGAACAACTGGTTCAGTTAGGGGGGAATCTAGCTGAGCACCAAGACCGGGTGGCTTTCCGAGCGAATTTGGCCTTGGCAGTAATGGTCTTCGAACCACGGTTTGAAGCATCACACAGATTCTTCGCACTTAGGTGCATCTTAACTGCTCCGTTCGTTTACTAGTTGCGTCGTAGGCCCTTCAACACTCGGGGGTGTGAGGATGTGGTCTTAATGGAACGTGGGATCAAGACGACTGCCCAAGGACTGGTTTCATCAGAGGGAATGCTGAGCCCAATGAGCCATGGAACCCGTTCATTTGACAGCCCTGACCCAAGTGTTTGTTTGAACAGGTAGCTAACGGATTAGCGACAAGGTTTTGATCTAATCAGAGCGGTTCTGACAAGCAGGGGCGACAACGGTTCGCATGGTTTCCAAACGGGAAGGATGCGAGCTCAGTAACACGTAAGGAAAACGGAGAACCTGCATATGAAGGTGTTCACCACAGGACAGGTCGCGAAGATCTGTAAGGTGGCCCCTCGAACTGTGAGTAAATGGTTCGACTCCGGCCGACTCAAGGGGTATCGCATTCCGGGTTCGCAAGACCGCCGGATCCCACGCGAATACCTCATCAAGTTCCTCAAGGAGCATGGTATGCCCCTTGGCGATCTTGAAGATGAGGCAATGGCCAAGGTGTTGATCGTTGCTCAAGACCAAGTTTTGATCGAAAATCTCAAGCGAGAACTTCCTCCAGAGAAGGCTTTCAAGGTTGGTACCGCTGCAAGCGGTTTTGAGGCGGGCATCCAAGCTGAGAGCTTCCATCCCGACTGCATGATTGTGGATTTCTCAATCGGCAAAGTGGAAGCGCTTCAGATTTGCCAAAACCTGCGTAAAAATAATGATTTTACCGAGATCGTATTGATCGCATTGCTTCCTGATGACGGCCAGACGTTCAGCTTTGATCGTTCGGCAATCAATGAGACATTCAAGAAGCCATTCGATGCTCGCCTGCTCGCAGAGCGACTTCGAACCTTGGTCGGTGGTAAGAAAGAGCTCGTCTAAGATTTAAGTCGACTCAGACTACAGCCGGCAAAGATCCCGCGAATCTTTGGTAAGATCCCTGCATAAAAGACCCGCTCTTCTTGAGCGGGTCTTTTTTACGTATGTCACCGACTTTTTCTCCTCGCTGCAACTGGCGAGACCTGATTTAAGGCACAAGTATGCTTCCTAAACGCATCAGATGCTGAGTTCATGAAGTTTGTAAAAGGCTCGGTTAGCGATATCCGCAAAGAGCAGCGGATACCGAAATCGCAACTTCCTGAAAAGGCTTTCACCGGACCTGCGTGAGGTCTACGCCCAGTTCGGGAACTATCGTGCAGCTAAGGGACGGAAACGAGAGAGTCACATTGGGATGCCTCTTTTTCTGCGGAGCGTATTTTCCATACGCTATCATATTGTGATAGCTCCTGCGAATCAGACCACTCTGCGATTTGCCATGAGACTCAAGGCGTTGTTCTCGCTTTCACTGCACCGAGTCAGATTTCGCCGCCAGTCTGGTTCTAGCAGGAAAACGACTATCCATATCAGTTGGTGGATCGAAGACTGGATGCTTTTCTAGTTCCTGTTGCAATCGAAGAGCATGGGTGTTGGAGCCAAATATCTCGGCAAATTTTTCAAGGCGGGCGTCGTCGACTTAGCAAGTAGTCAATTGGATTTAACGCGGGCTCGTCAAGCTATCCCCATAGATTCTGGACAATCGATGACAGATTCATTACCCCCGACCACTACGGAGAGTTACGGCTAGTTTCGAAAGATTCCGCTTACGCAGACGTTCTACGCGAGGACGTAAAGACGATTGATATGAATGAAAATTCTCCGCGGCCCGTCTATCCTGTCAGCAAATTTGGGTAGGCACTAAAACGCCTCCGACGTCGCAGTTGGCCGAGCATGAGAAGAGAAATGGAACGCGAAGAACTTCTTGAAACAAATCGAGAAGCCTGGAACGGTCTGGTATCGAAAGGCAATCGCTGGACTGTACCTGTTGGTTCGGCTTCGATCGATAAGGCTCGAGGTGGTACTCCCGAATTTGTGCTGACTCCTCAGAAGCTGGTGCCACAAGAGTGGTTTCCAAAGCTGCCCGGATGCAAGACGCTGCTGCTCGCTGGCGGCGGAGGGCAGCAAGCTCCTTTGATGGCCGCGGCAGGTGCCGAGGTTACCGTCGTCGATCTCTCCGAAAGCCAGCTGGAGCAAGATCAAGTCGTCGCGCGGCTCGAAGGGCTCTCCATCCGCTCGATTCAGTCCAGCATGGATGACTTGAGCGATCTTGAGGATGCGAGTTTCGATCTCGTGATTCATCCTTGCTCGAATAGCTTCGTGCCGGACATCAACCCCGTTTGGCGGGAGGCCGCGAGGTTGACGCGTTCTGGTGGCGTGCTCATGGCCGGATTCTGCAATCCCTTGCTGTTCCTATTTGACGACGAACTGGCCGAGAAAGAGGGGCTGAAAGTCTCCTTCGCCCTGCCCTACTCCGACCAGCATTCGCTGCCAGCTGAGCGCTGTGAGGCATTGCTGAAAGCTGGGGAACCGCTGATGTTCGGTCACACACTTGAGGATCAGATTAGTGGACAGCTGCGAGCTGGTTTTGCCATCAGCCACATGTTCGAGGATTCTTGGGGCAAGGAATCGGGTGAATTTGAATTCGCATTGCAGGAGCTCGACCGCTACACCAAAAGTTTTATCGCAACGCGGGCAATGCTTTTTTAGTGGCTTTCAGCCCGTATTAATTGCCCTAATTCCGCCTCGGAGCGTGTCTTCAATGGACAAAATGATATGCCTCCTCTACGCTACTCCGCGGTTCCCTAGGCACAAAGAGACGCGCAGCAGCCATGGTGGTCGCCGTGTTAACTAGGGCTTATTCCTGCGGTATCCACGATGGTAGGTTTGATGGATAAGCTGAAACTGACACATCTGGATGAAGCCGGTGCCGCACGGATGGTCGACGTCGGTGGAAAAGCAACGACCTATCGTCGGGCCGTCGCTCAAGCGTTCTGCCGGATGCAAAAAAAAACAGCCGACACAATTCGTTTTGGCAACACCAAGAAAGGCGATGTACTGCAGATCGCACGCATCGCTGGGATTGGAGCAGCTAAACGTACTGACGAGTTGATCCCACTGTGTCACAGTCTACCACTCGATACGGTCGAGGTGCAATTTGACTGGCCTGAAGATGGTTTGCTTAGGATCCAGGTCACGGCCGCATGTAATGGTCGGACGGGAGTCGAAATGGAGGCACTTGTCGCGGCTAGCCTCAGTGCACTCACAGTTTATGACATGTGCAAATCCGTTGATCGCAGCATGCGGGTTGAGTCTGTTGAATTGGTAGAAAAGTCAGGCGGAGTCCATGGAGACTTCAAAAAAGATTGGTGCCAAGAATGATTGACCGCGGCGAACAATTTATAGAAAGCCTAGAGGCGAGAGTACACATCGGGTCCGGGAGTGATTCGTCGCGAGGCCTGAGGTCAGCGGAGTTTCGCAGGCCACAGGAAGCGTTCGCTGCGAGTGGGCGGTCAAAGAGCCGTACAGAGTTTCAGGAGACCTTTCGCGTCAAAGCGGCAGAACATTGGCAGAATAAGATCGTGCCGCTCGTGGAACACGAACTGCATGAGCTTTCCGAGGTTATTAGCACGGTGCTATCATCTCGTTTGTCGGAAGTCAACGATTTGTGTGCAGCAGCGTCGAGTGGGGGCGGCAAACAACTGCGTCCAACCCTCTCGATACTTACCGCTAAGGCAATCATGCCTGAAAACGGTTTCTCTTACCGG
>PKCQ01000692.1 GCA_002862265.1 Planctomycetaceae bacterium
GCCTATGCAATTGCTAAGATTGCTGGCATCAAAATGTGTCAGGCATATCGTGAACAATATGGATTTAATGCAATATCTTTAATGCCCACGAATTTGTATGGCCCTGGCGATAACTACCATCCCGATCATTCGCATGTGCTACCAGCAATGCTCCGCCGTTTTCACGAGGCAAAAGAAAGCGGTGCTTCTACCGTCACGATCTGGGGAAGTGGTTCCCCCAGACGCGAGTTTTTATTCGTTAACGATTTGGCAGAAGCGTTGATACACCTATTAAAGCTCGATGATCCGCCCGACTGGATCAACGTCGGCTCGGGAGTCGACCTCAGCATTCTTGAGTTGGCCCAGACGATCGCCAAGATCGTAGGCTTTGAAGGTGAGATCGCCACGGATACTTCCAAACCTGATGGTACCCCTCGAAAACTCACGGATATTTCTCGGCTGCGAGCTACAGGCTGGAAACCCAAAACGAGTTTGGAAGAAGGAATTCGTCTCACCTATCAAGATTTCCTCCAATGTTCTTCGGCCGGCACACTTCGAGCTGTCTAAGCTGCCGTAGGCAAATTCATTCAGATAGCTTCAGAAGCCATTCGCTGACAACGGAAAACCCATGACCAAATCGGCGTTAATCACAGGCGTTACGGGACAGGACGGCTCCTATCTTGCTGAGCTACTACTGAAGAAAGGCTATCAAGTTCACGGACTCGTTCGAAGGTGTAGCAGTTTTACGACGGGCCGAATTGACCACCTCTATCGAGATGTACATGAAAACCCACAACTCCAGCTGCATTACGGCGATCTGACCGATGGTCAATCGCTTACAAACCTTGTCCAAGAGATTGAACCAGATGAAATCTACAACTTGGGCGCTCAGAGTCATGTGCGAGTGTCCTTTGACCAACCCGTCTACACGTTGATGACGGACGGAGTAGGGGCCCTCAACGTCCTCGAGGCGGCGAAACTACTCAACAAGCGCAAGCATGTTCGCGTCTACCAAGCTTCGTCATCAGAAATGTTTGGTGCGGTGGAACACAGTCCACAGGATGAGGCTACGCCCTTTCGTCCGCAGTCTCCCTATGCCTGCGCGAAGGTCTACGCCTACTACCAGACGATCAACTACCGGCAAAGTTATGATCTCTTCGCGACGAACGGTATCCTGTTCAATCACGAATCCCCGCGGCGCGGTGAGACTTTTGTGACGCGAAAAATCACGCGCGCTGCGACACGAATCAAAGTCGGAATGCAAGAGAAACTCTACCTCGGCAATTTGGATGCCAGACGAGATTGGGGCTACGCGAAGGACTACGTCGAAGCGATGTGTCTAATGCTCCAGCAAGATAAGCCAGACGACTTTGTCATCGCGACGGGAGTCACCCATTCCATCCGTCGATTCCTAGAACTTGCCTTCGGCCAACTCGACTTAAGCTGGGAAGAGCATGTCGAAATTGATCCACGCTATTATCGGCCATCAGAGGTCCATCATCTCTGTGGTGACTCGTCCAAAGCCAAGGAGCAGCTAGGGTGGACTGCAAAAACGGATTTATCTGAACTTGTGCGTATCATGATCGAACATGATCTCTACATAGCCGAAAAGGAAAAAAAGGAGCGAACTCGATAGGGCACAAGTCGCCAATCGCAATCGAGATTAACCCACCAGCTTGCGTAACCCGCAAACTAGAAGCGATTTTTGACTGCTCCGGGCGATCCGAACGGATGCCCTAAATTGCACGATCACGGTATCCTGTTGCTGTCAGGAAGAGCGATACCATGAATCCTACCACCCGGTAACCGAAAGTTCCGAAATGAAGATTTGCTGTATTGGTGCCGGCTATGTCGGCGGTCCCACGATGGCTATGATTGCTAAACAGTGCGCCGACATCCCAGTACACGTCGTTGACCTGAACGAGCAGCGTATTGATGCTTGGAACTCCGACCAACTGCCGATTTACGAACCCGGGTTGGACGAAGTCGTTCGTGAAGCTCGTGGGCGAAACTTAACTTTTTCGACTCAAGTCGACGCAGCAATCGCTGAAGCGGATATGATTTTCATCTCCGTGAATACGCCTACGAAAACATTCGGGATAGGCGCTGGTAGAGCCGCAAATCTAGAGTTCGTCGAAAAGTGCGCGCGACAGATCGCTCGCGTGTCGAGCGGCCATAAAATCGTCGTCGAAAAGTCAACGCTGCCAGTTCGTACCGCCGAGGCAGTCAAACGCATTCTTGCGAATGCAAGCACGAACGCCAGCTTTGATGTGTTGAGCAACCCCGAGTTTCTGGCTGAAGGAACGGCTATCCAAGACTTGCTCGCACCTGATCGGGTCTTGATCGGGGGCGAATCACAAGCAGCCATTCAGTCCTTGGTCGATGTCTACGCCCGTTGGGTCAAGAAAGACCGCATCTTGACAACAAATCTTTGGAGCAGTGAACTCTCAAAGTTAACCGCAAATGCTTTTCTTGCACAACGCGTCTCATCGATCAACTCCATTTCGGCGTTGTGCGAAGCGACTGGTGCAGACGTGGATGAGGTGGCTCGAGCAATCGGAACAGACTCTCGCATCGGCCCCAAGTTCCTTAAGGCTTCCGTCGGTTTCGGTGGCAGCTGCTTCCAGAAAGACATTCTCAACTTGGTCTATCTTTGCGAACACTTTGGTCTTCACGAAGCGGCGGCTTATTGGGATCAAGTCGTCATCATGAACGACTACCAGAAACGTCGATTTGCATCGAATATGGTCAAGACGATGTTCAATACAGTCAGCGACAAGCAGATTGGTATGCTTGGTTGGGCATTCAAGAAGGACACGAACGACACTCGCGAATCTGCTGCGATCTATGTTTGTCGAGACTTACTGCTAGAAAGAACACGCGTCCATGTCTACGATCCTCAAGTTTCAGAAACACAGATTCGTGCAGACCTTGAGTACCTCCTCCGAGATGAGAGTGGCGAACTCAGCTCCTACAAAAAATCCTTAATCGATAACGTGAAGGTGGTTCCAGACGCTTACGCTGCGGCAAAAGATTCTCATGCGATCGCCGTAATGACAGAATGGGACGAGTTCAAGAATCTCGACTACTCAAAGATCTACACCAACATGCCTCAACCGGCCTTCGTCTTTGACGGACGAAACATCTTGGACCGAGAAAAGCTGTCGAACATCGGATTCGAAGTTCACGCAATTGGCAAAAGCCGCCCCACCGTCGGCTAGCGTTCGCCTCAGAGCACCTCGATTTGTGAAGAGCATTCGACAAGTTTTCGGCACTTGATTTGGTCTCCCGAAGCGTCGGTATTGAAAGCTTTGGTCAACGAAACAAGGGCTGGCAGTCACTGAAAACCTGATTTGAGTGACTACCGATTGCTTCGCAAGTTTCTGAAGAAACAATAGGTAAAGGGTCGAGGGGACTGATCCTTGCGGTCGTCAAGGAGCGGCTATAAGCATGATAGAGAAAGAGACGGCGCTGGGATTCGACAGTAATGAGCTCATCACAACCACGATCAGAAGTATTCAGCAAGAGTGGGTTGCCCATCAACGTTCACTCGGACGCCCAAGTCTTCAATTTGACGGTGCTGGTTCGGACCGGTAAGAAAGTGCCTGTTGTTGCCCGTGCAGCAAACCTTGCAATTCCTCAGGTCGAAGCTCAGACAATAAGAGAGGCGCTGAGCAAGCTGGTTGACGCAGCAAAAAAAGAGATTGGCGAGAGAGCTTCCAAATCTGCTTCTGTCCCATGGATTGACCCGCCCAACGAGCCCACTGAGTCGGAGAGCCGATATCTGGTGCCCCTCCATCTTTAGTGCACCAGTCCGTGGACGCCAGCATGGAGGTCGTGACAGGGCCGCGACAAGCACGACGCGCAAGCGAGTGAGTTTGCACCAGCTGCTGCCTAGCAACTTTCGATCGGTAATTAGCTCTTTACGCTGAATCGCAGAAGCATCAGCACTCTATGGCAGCATCTGAATTCTTGGCATAATCTAACTTCTTAGAGTCATCAAAATAGAATCGAGAATTGCAGAGCCAGGAAGTCAAATATGAATGCCATCACCACCATCGAACGCGTTGTCGATCTCATTGACCCGAACGACAATATTCTTCTAAACATCGACTACGAGGAAGCGCACGCTCGCGTTCTCTCTGGAGATCCTGAACAAGTCGGTGCGATCGACGGACAATTCTGCATTTTGGCCAAAGACGGAAAAAAAATCCGCATGGCTCGTTCGATTGGACGCCCAATGCGATACTTCCTTGCAAAGCGGGCGGAGGGTCCGTGCCTCATTGTTGCCGAACGCATCGAACAAATTCGCCAAGCGCTCGCGAAGGATGGCCTTGAGGATCAGTTTCACCCGTCGTACACGCGCATGGTGCCAGCACATCATGTGATGGAATTGCACTTGGTCGGTTGTCCTGATCCCAATCCCACACTGAAACGATTCTTTGACCCGCAGTCCAATCAATTACCAGCCGATATCCAGCAGATTGGCAAAGCCTACATCGGGCAACTTGCTCACGAGTGCGAACTCTGGTTGAACTCTATTTCCAAACAAGAACCCATTGGCGTACTTTTCTCTGGTGGAATTGACAGTGGCTCGGTTCTGCTGACTCTCTATCACCTCTTACTCCAACGAGGTGAAAACCCGGCTCGACTAAAAGCGTTTACGCTGTGCGTCGATGGCAACAGTTCAGATATGCAGCAGGCGCGAGAGTTCCTCTCCGCACTAGACCTTGAAATGCTCCTCGAGTCCATCGAGGTCGCATCTGACAAGATCAACTGGCGTGAAACGATTGGCGTCGTCGAAGATTACAAGCCGCTAGATATCCAAGCCGCTGCAATGGGACTTGCTCTTTGTCGCGAAATTCGAAACCGGTATTCGGACTTTACTTGGCTGGTAGATGGCGATGGTGGCGATGAG
>PKCQ01000718.1 GCA_002862265.1 Planctomycetaceae bacterium
ATACTTGCCGGGATGTCGCTTCAGCAACTTATCAAGTGCCGCCAAAGAGCGTGCTTGCGATGCATCAGACAGTTCCGGGTCGGCAGGTGGAAGATAATCCACGGCCAAAGCAGTTGGAACACCGATGCGATACTGCGGACGATCGGTCAACTGAGCCATCGCGATGGTTCGACCGGCAAAGCAATTGTCCAGCGTGATGACTCGATCTGCGGGTGCGCGATTATGAAAAGCAATCTTGAGTGCGTTTTCGTTCGCCATCGCACCACTGGTCGTCAGCAGGCAGTGCGCGAGAGTTGAGCCGTGAGCCTTGGCCAAGCTGACCAACTTCTCGCACATTTCTAGCGAAGGCACATTGTGCTGCAAATTGCCTTGCATGACCGTGTCGTCGAGGGCCGACTGCATCACGGCTTTGACCAAATCGGGATGACTATGGCCCATGCCGTGCACGCCAATGCCCGTGATGAAATCCAGCTTGACGCTGCCGTCCATTAGTTCGACCCACGGCCCCGACCCGAGACCGCTGGAAAGGTACGGAAAGTAGGTCGCACCACCCCGAGCTGAAGCCAACCGCTCCAGCAACTTCTCCGATTCAGATTGCAGTTCAGGCCGCGGAGGCTTGGGACCAATAAGTTCAGCTTGAGCATCCGCCAATGCATCAAGCAAAAGCTTCTCGGCCTGCGCCACACGAGGGTCATTTCGCAGTTGATCACCCAGTAGCCTAGAATTCGAATTATCCGCCATCCAATCTGCCTTATAGAAACAAATTATCAATGCAGTGGGATTCGCTAGAAATCCCACGAAGGGGAATCCTGGCGAAATACACTACCGCCCAATTATCATTCACAACGCTATGCGAGATCTGTTCGCTCGTAAGCGTTCCTTGCTGACACTTCAGGTTCTCTGTCTAACGCGAGCCAACTCTTCTAACTCGCCTCGATCGTATCGTTCCAAAATGGAAGCGATCACATATGCTTTCTCTGCCAACGAACTCGGCTGCACCCATTCTTTGGAACTATGCAGTCCGTCGCCAACCGGCCCTAATGTGTCGATGTTTGGCAAGCCAGCTGCGGCGAGCTTATTGCCATCGCATACACCGCCGGTGGCTCGCCAAGCTAGCGGCTTGCCGAGTTGCTCTCTGTAAACCGTCTCGATCGCTCGCATCAAACTCTCGATCTCAGGAGTCAGTTGCTTTGGAGGTGAAGTCACACCACCATGAAGCTCGACCGAAAGCCCCTCTTGCTGGTTCGCGGCCTCGATGATTTGCTTTAACTTCCCCTCAAACCACCACTGACTCTCTTGATCCAGCACGCGTGCGTTAAACCTTCCGATGGCGAGATTAGGTACGATGTTGACTGGGCCCCCTCCCTGCACTGCCCCGACATTGATGGTCGTGCCTTTTCGCTGACCGTTCAGATCATCCAGCTGTACCAAGACTCGCGAAAGCAAAGCGACTGCGTTTCGGCCATCTTCAAAGTGCCTGCCGGCGTGCGCCGCCCTACCGCGGACGACGAAATCGAAGTTGCCAGAGCCTTTTCGATTAGAGACTAATTCGCCGCTTGGCAAACTTGGCTCAAACAGCAGGCCGAAATCGAACGCGTTTGCTACCTGCACCATGTAGCCGGTCGAGCTGAGGGAGCCGACTTCTTCATCAGGATTGAGGATGACAGTCCAACCAATATCTGGCTGCCATCCGTTTTGATGCAGTGCTTGCAGGGCGTTTCGAATCACCACAATGCCACCCTTGGCGTCAGCGACTCCTGGACCACCTAATTTGTCTTCTTCAATGTCTCGGCAAGCTTGAAACACGTGATCGACACCAAAAACAGTGTCGTAATGGATCATCAGCAGCACTCGGCGCTTGGCTTGCGGCTGGAAATCCCAGCGAAGAATGGGTCCAGCCTCCAATTGCTCGACCACGCCGCGGGCGTTGACCAACTGTCGAGGCGGAATCGCAACACGCTGAAAACTAACATTCGCAAGATCGGGCCAGAACCAGTCTTCCAACCACTGCGCAACGGAAAGGAGTCCCGGCAGATTGTCGGAACCCGAATTCTGGTTGGCCAATGCAAACAAATCGCTCTTCATGCAGTCTTGCTGCTCGTCCAACCAGAGCGGCACTGCATCCAAAATGCCAGCAGACACAATCAACAACTTCTTGAAGAGTAAGCTCAGAGGAGCTAAAGTTGCACTAGTCGGTCAGTCAGGGGGCATTGCTGACGCGCACAAGTTTTGACTTAGGTAAGTCGCACCTGTTAGGCTAACTATCTCACCACTTTAAATCCTGCCTACCCCAAATCTGGAGACCGCAATGAGTCAGCCTGAAAATAACAGTAGTTCCGACCGTCGACAGTTCCTAAAACAGTCCGCCGCTGGGGTTGCGGCCGCAGGTTGCATCGCTGCTCCGGCTCTCGCGAACGAGACTAGCTTAAAAAAGGATGCCGAGTCCTTTGTTAAAGTCCTGTACGAATCGCTGAAACCCGAACAAAAGAAGGCGGTCTGCCACGACTGGAATCACTTAGACAAAAAACGTGGCTTGCTCCGCTCCCGGGTATCAGCAAATTGGATGATCAACAACAAGGAAGTTAATGGCGAATTTTATTCCGACGAACAACGTGACTTGATTCGCAAAGTCTTCGAACACGTGGTGGCCCCCGAATGGCACGCCAACTTCGACAAGCAACTCGAAGACGACTGCGGTGGCTTTGGCGAAGAGCAAAGCATCGCAATCTTTGGCCAGCCCGGACAAGGCGACTTTGAGTTCGTGCTCACCGGTCGTCACATGACCTTGCGCTGCGATGGCAACTCGCAAGATCACGTCGCATTTGGTGGTCCCATCTTCTACGGACATGCCCCGACTGGTGGTGACGAAGAAGCCGATCATGGCGGCAATGTTTTTTGGCAACAAGCCGTTGAAGCCAACAAGGTTTACGAGATGCTCAGCGGTAAGCAACGCAAGCAGGCCGAAATCGCTCGCTCACCAGGCGAAAGCCGCATCGCCTTCAAGGGAGCGGACGGTCGTTTCGGCGGCATCCCCATCACCGACATGTCAGGCGACCAGAAAGAGCAAATGCAAAAAGTACTTGCAAAGCTCGTCGAGCCCTTCCGCAAGTCGGATCAGGAAGAAGCCCTGCAGTGTTTGAAGACCCAAGGCGGTTTGGACGCATGCTACTTGTCCTTCTTTACAGACAAGGACATCGGACAGGACAAGGTCTGGGACAACTGGCGGCTAGAAGGTCCTTCGTTTGTTTGGCACTTCCGCGGCGCGCCACACGTCCACGTCTGGGTCAACATCGCCGACAGCGATAAAGTCAAGCTCAACGCATAGAGCGAAGCTTAGAACCTTACCCGTAGTGGGATTCGCCGCAATTCCCGCGTCTCCGTCCAGTCGGAATTCTCGCGAATCCCACTACGTTTTGTTCACTTTCGAAACCTGGCCGAAGCAAGCATTAACACAGCAAGTAACCAGCAGCCACCGAAACTGAGCGAGGCGACCGTCCAGTAGTCCTCGCTCGAAACGAGAGACAGTCCGCCAGCGACTAGGCCAACTCCCGCTCGGACCACGACACCGACGCCGCAGTCTCGCACGCGCCGGAAGTAAAAAAGCCCGACAAAAATTCCGAGCTTAATTCCGATCGTTGCCCCAACTCCTAAAGCGGCTGCTACAGCTAGAACTGTCACATTCTCGTTGCCACCCAACGTCGCCAGGCAGGCAGAAACAATTCCGCCCATGGTAACAAGATAAAACAACAGAGTGATCGTCAGCAGGCTGTGCGCGGACTGCTCGCTCCGCTTCTCAAATTCGAACGGATCAGCTTCGGCCATCTCGCTACCACCTATAACCGACCAAACTCTTGTCTGACCGATTTGCCAAGCGTTGGAACATCGCATGATCGATAGAATCAGTGAGGAAGTGGCAAGCGCCGTCGCCCGCAACAACGTTGCATCCACCAACGTGATAGCTGCTAATCCCACCAACCTGCATTCCTGTGTTGGGCATCCCCGTCATGATTGACGGCAGATCTTTGATGGCGAGCCACTTCGCTGGAGGTCTTCTATCCATTGCTTCTCCACCGGCAATGGGAGCTTCCTTCGTTCGAACGACACCTCTATTTGCTGCCAAACTGAAACCGCTGCCGTAGCCTCCACCTCCATAACTCTCGGAACCATAGCCGGAATCTTCAGCAATCTTGTCCACGGAGCCATCTGAACCTGCGTCGGATTTATTCTTTTCTTCGTCGGCTTCGTTTTCCTTAACAGCGGACTCACTAGCAGCGACTTCTGTCGACTCCGACTCCGGCTCTTTTGTTTCCATATCTGCAGACTCATCTCCATAGGTGCCGGCACCATAACCAGCACCTACCCCGCCGTAGCCGCCTCCACCATAGCCGGAAACATAAGATGCAAATCCTGGTGGCATCCCAGTAGCTGCTGCTGGACGACCAGAATTCGGCAAAGTGCCCGCGTTGCGAAGCGTAGCCCGAGTGCCACTCATCCAGCCTAAATCCGTTGAGTCAGAAACCTTTTCTCCCAGCATCAGAGTGTTTGCAAGACCGTCGTAGACATCATCGATCTTCAAACAACGATTGAGTACGAACATGCCGTTGTTATCTTCATCGATTGGAACTTCGCGACTGTCATGAAAGCCCGCGTAGGCGGAGAAAACACCACCTCCAGGAGAGGAAGGACAATTGAGGAAACCAATCTCATATCGTCGAACCGGAAAATTCGCTTTGGTATACACTGACCGCGAGTGATCAATACGATCCCAAGCCGCGCGTTCGCCCATCATTGGTAAGACCTGGACGATCCAGCTGTGATGGAAGCCAATGTGCAAATGCACGATTGGGCCCTTGCCGTTGATCGTACCGGGGGGCAAACGGCGATGTGCCATCTC